>JAGOZL010000109.1 GCA_018058685.1 Sulfurospirillum sp. | reverse complement strand
AGTGTGCTTTTTGTAGGGGACTTTTTTCAACTTCCCCCTGTCACAAAAGCGAAAACGGACTCACTTTTGGGTGGATTTGAGTATGCGTTTGAGAGCAGTTCATGGAGAGCGTATGCGCCTGTTGTGGTTGAGCTGACCGTTACAAAACGAACACACGATGCCCTTTTCTTTTCACATCTAGGCAAGATACGACGAGGTATATTAGATGGTGAAACACTCGAATACTTAGAGGCTTTACGCACAAATGTGAGTGTGTGGGATGATGAACCAACGGTTTTGTTTGGCAGAAACAAAGAAGCGGAGATGCTCAATATTCAAAAATTGGCACAGATTGAGAGCGAACCTATTGTGCTAAAAGCCAAAGAAAAAGTGCATGAACACTCTTTACATGTAAATAAAATCGAAGGCTGGAAAAACGCTCTGCCTATTCCTGTGGACTTGACCTTAAAAGTCGGAGCAAAAGTGCTTTTTTGTACCAATAAATGGGGTAAATACTACAACGGTGAACGAGGTGTCATCAAAGCGATTGATGAAAAAGAAGTCATCGTCGAAAAAGCAGGCGAATATATCAAAGTTGAACGCCAAGAGTACACGTTGCATGAAAATGTCGTGATGGATGGGGAAGTGAAAGAAAAACCACTCGTCTCCATCGAACAGTTTCCTTTGAAACTTGCCTACGCTATCACGATTCATAAATCTCAGGGCATGAGTATTGACTCTTTAGTGTGTAATATTAATAATATTTTTGAAAAAAGCCAATTTTACGTGGCGATTTCAAGGGCTCGTTATCCTAATCAGCTCTTAATCGACTATTCGTATCAGCGTTTTTATGAGCATTTGAAGCGATGTGTTCAGGTTTCACCCAAAGTAGGGGAGTTTTACCAAAAAGCAGACATCTTAAAAATCGAAGAAGTGAAGAGTGGCTCACTCTTTGGTGAATTTTGACGATTTACATGTAAAGTCAAAGGAGTACACAATGGCTATTGAACTATCTTTCCAATCCTCAGGGTTGATGACGTATGCAAAAAGTGATAAAGAGATAGACCTTAAAGAGAAAAAGCTCAGCGCAAAAGAGATTAGCAATACTTATTTGATGGAGTATCAGCTTAAAATCTCAAATGAGTCCAAAGAAAATTTTGGAGGACAAGTCAAAGCGTTTCGTTTAAGCGATATTGGCTACAACGGAAAACCAATCGCTGAACTTAGCCAAGATGAGGCGGCGGAACTGGTTTCTGAGGATGGTTTTTTCGGTATTGCAAAGACGAGTGAGCGCATCGCTAACTTTGTGATTAACGGTGCGGGTGATGATTTGGAAAAGCTTCAAGCAGGTAAAAAAGGGATGCTTCAAGGCTTCAAGGAAGCCGAAGCGCTTTGGGGTGAAAAATTGCCTGAAATTAGCTATACTACAATGGAAAAAGCACTTGCAATGGTCGATGCACGCATTAGCGAATTAGGTGGCAGTGTGCTTGATACATCCGTGTAAAAAGGCTCGAATGAAACGCATTTTTATCGCATATCTTCTTTTACATGTAAGCCTTTTTGCAGAGACACTGAGCATTGAGCATTTTCGTGCTAACGTCTTTGCAAAGTCTGATAAAAAGCCTGTGGAAGTGACATTGGGCTTGATTTTTGAGGGCAATGAAATGAAAAAGATGGAGCATAAAGCCATTGACGCGCTCAATGTGGTGATAGGAAGTTATTACGCTGAAGATTTGGTGACCTCGCGCGGTAAAGAGCTTCTCAAATCAACGCTCATCGCGTATGCTAAAAAAGTTCATGGGCTCAGTATCGATACGATTTATATCAAAGAACTCACTGTCAAAACAAATCCAAGTACGCATGAAATTATTGAAGCTATTAAAAAAGAGGGACTTTTTCAGCAAAACAATACACCAAAACCGCAACCTCAGCAACAGCAATCCCAACAACAATATAACCTAGCTCCACCACTTCCTCGAAAACTTCCACTTCCTGATGAAAATGCGCTTAACTTTTAATGAGAGGAGAGTTTAAAAGCGACTATGAAAGATTTTGAAGCGGCTAAATCGTTGTTTAAAGACAGTGTTGACCCTTCTTTTTATTTTGATAGTATCAGCTCTGAAATCGCGCGTAAAAAATTGTATGAAGCCATTACCCAACGCACCACTTCGCTTATCTTTGTCATCGGCGAACCAGGTGTAGGCAAAAGCCATATTTTACGTTTAATGCATGGAATGAGTCGACAATCGCACATTTCTCTTTTACTCGAGCAGCCTTTTTTTGATTTACGTGATTTGTATAAGGTTCTCTACGAAGCACGTGGGATGTCTTTTGATAAAGAAAAGACATTTTTGATTTATCAAGAAGAGCTTTTTGAAGCTTATGTAGGAGTGCCATGCACTATCTTTTTGGATGAAGCACAACTTTTGAGTGAAGCGCAGTTGGAGTTGATAAGAGTTTTAAGCGATACAAAACTGTTTCAGTTCATTTTAGCGATGCACACAGATGAAGGCAAGGCGCTTTTGAGTAAAAAACAGTTTGAAACTCGCTCAAAAATTGTCATTGAGTATGGCAATATGGAAGATCGTGAAGTTCTTCGTTACATTCAAACACATTTGCTTGCCCATTCTTTAGGCGATATTGCATTGTTATTTTCTAGCAATCACGCAAAAATCATTGGGCGTTATGCGCAAGGTAATTTTCGCGTCATTAAAAAATTTCTCTATACGTTGATGAAATTGCTCGATTTTGCACAAAAAAATGGACTCTCACGGTACGCTAAAATCAATACATGTCTTTTAGACATGACTGCACTTGATTGTGGACTTCTTCATGACAAGTAAACGCTTTTTTGAGCTGGAAGCCAGATGTAAAAAATTAAAAAAAGCAAAAATGGCACGGTACATTGTTTTTATCTTTACGCTGTGTATGGGTGGGCTTGGAAGTTATTATTATTTTTTTGGAGGCTTACCAAACAAGCCACAAGAGGTGTTTCAACCCTCAAAACAAGAGATTGTTCCTGTAGAAGTTTCTCAAAATACTCCTGTACTAGAAGTATCTGTGGAAGAAAATAGCACACAAGAAGAGAGCATTGAAGCAGAAAAAAAAGAAACTTATGATACTCTTTTTTTACAACCAAAGGTCAATCATAAAAAAAACGAGTAGCGTTTTATAAAGGATATGAATGAAAATAGTCATGTTGATAAGTTTGTTTATGGGGTGGAGTTATCTGCACGCGTATTCGTACAGCGAAATTCTTAAAGATTATGAAGCAAAAAACTATGAGAAAATCTGTTCACAAGGCTCTTCATTACTCTCTGGAAATGAAAAAAATGAAAATATTTTAATTGCAATTGGCGATGCGTGTGCGAAGATCGATGCTATCAATCCTTTGGGAAATGTGGTTAAAAATCTCATCTCAACGGAAAGTTACCGTGAGAGCGGTTCGTATTTTGCGACATTGATTTTACAAAAAAAACTTATTTATCAATTTATGCACGATAAAATCAACCTCAAAGAGTTAAGACTTCCACGAACAGAACATGTTCTTTCTCGTGTTTTTGAAGAGCTTGCTAAAGGAAACTATACAGAAAAAGAGAAAAGAATTGAAATTAAAACCCCTGAACTAGAGTACCTTTTATGGCTTTCCAATGATAACCCTAAAAAAGTGTACATTGATGAGCTTAAAAACGGAAAGTTAGTTCATCGCCACTGGTATTTATAGATGATGGAGTTTTGAAAAACTCTGTCATTTACAAGACCAATAAAGCTTCTTTTTTCCTCTTTTGCTATAGAATACCGACCTTAATTTTACTCCTAGGATTTTTATGCCTCTAAGCCGACTCAACCACGAACAAAAATGTGCCGCGACAACAACGCATGGTCACAATCTTATTATCGCGAGTGCTGGGACAGGCAAAACATCCACGATAGTCGCGCGAATTGCGCATTTATTGCACCAAGGGGTTGAGCCTTCTCGTATATTACTTTTAACGTTTACCAACAAAGCATCTGCCGAAATGATAGAGCGCGTGAGTCAATTTTTTGGGCAGTCTATCACCTCAAAAATCGAATCAGGCACATTTCATGCAGTGAGTTACCGTCTTTTAAAAAAAATGGGCTATAAAATTGTCTTAAAACAGCCCAAAGACCTCAAAATCTTACTTAAAAGCATCGTTGAACACAGACGCTTTGACCAGATAGATTCAGGTGTTAAGCCTTATTCGGCAGCGTATTTGTACGACCTTTTTTCACTGTATCAAAACAGCACCGTTACGCTTAGTTTTTCGCAGTGGTTAGAAGAGGATGAGAGTGAGCATGGGGTCTATTTTGATATTTACGAAGATATTTTTGAAGAGTTTCAAGCGTTGAAAAAAGAGTTTGGCTATGTGGATTTTAATGATTTGTTGATTTTGATGCGCGAAGCATTGTTAAAAAATGAAGAGAGTTTTTTTGATGAAGTCTTAATTGACGAATACCAAGACACCAACACTTTGCAAGGCTCTTTGATTGATGCCTTTGGGGCAACTTCTCTTTTTTGCGTGGGGGATTATGACCAGAGTATTTACGCGTTTAATGGTGCTAATATTGATATTATCGGCTCATTTGGTAAACGCTATCATGGGGCAAATGTTTTTACGCTCAATAAAAATTATCGCTCCTCACAAAGCATTCTCTCTTTAGCCAATCGTGTCATTGAAAAAAATCCACGTCTTTATGAAAAACGCCTTGAAGTGACCCGTGAGGGAAATTTTGAGCCTCCTAA
>JAGOZL010000108.1 GCA_018058685.1 Sulfurospirillum sp. | reverse complement strand
GTTGCACTATCCCTTAGGTTACCCTAGCCGTCCGTTAGACGGAACCGTGTCTCACATGCAGCCCGGACTTTCCTCTTAAGCAACAACGCTCAAGCAATCACCTACTGCACCTTTTGAAGTTTGGATTATAGCGAAACTTTTATTAACTCTTCGATGATGACGGTAGCATAGGAGCCTTTAGGGAGTGAAAAGTGCATCTCAAACCACGCCTCTTCTTCTTTGTAAACACCTTCTACATCCTCAGCAAAACTCCACGCAAAGCGACGGCTTCCGTTGATTTTGTCTAAAAATGGCTCGCTTTCTTTAAACATCGTTTGCTCAATCACACCCGCTTTATGTTCAGCTCTGATATTTTTACCACCCACTAGCCAGCCTGCGATGGTGATACCTCGCTCTAAAAAGCGGGGTAATTCTTCTTCAACATTTTCACACACAAATGCTTTTCCCGCAGGATAATGGTGCAAAACATCCCCATGTAGCAGTTTGAAAAACTGAGGCTGTTTTTTCAAAGCTTGCGCTTCTTCTTTGGAAAGTTCAAGCAAACGCATCACATCTTTAAGCTCAAAATCCTGGGCGATTCGACTGATTTCGATGCGCTTAGAGAGCCAATCGTTAAAAAGATGACTTTGATAGGCGTTGATAAAAAACTCTTTCATTTTAGGATTGCGCTCTTTTCTGCTTCCTTCTAAAATGGCTTTGCCTTTGAGGTAATTGTCACCGTCAATGCCAAAACGCTGATAGCCAAAAAAGTTAGGAAAGCCCTCTTTGTTTATCTTTTTAAGCCCATCTTGAAGCTTTCGTGCGTCAATGGGGTTTACTTTTTTCAGGCGCACAAAAAAGCGATTGCCTTTGAGATGCCCTGTGCGAATTTTATTGTTGTGGTAGGTTTTTTCTAAAATCTTGATTTTTTCATGTGAAAAAGTCGCAAGTTTGGCTTCAAAACTTTTATGTAAGGAGATGTATTGTGTGGTCATGCCATCTTTGTCTTTCAACCCTGCATAACCAAAATCGCGCACTTTACAGCCCGTAACTTCACTGATGTATTGCAACATATCCCACGTGGTAAGGTCTTTTTTTCTTACATGTAAAACCAAATGCTCACCCTCACCACTAAAAGGATACAAGGGTATTTCGCTCACCACAAAATCGCTACTGTTTTTTGTAAACATCGCGTTGATAGGAGAGTGTGTTAGAAAAAATTGTCGTGTCATATCATGCCTTTTGTTAATGTGTTAAAAATGATGTTCTTTGCAGACACATCGGTAACGCCCACGTTTGAGCTTTCCGATGAGCGTTATTTTCGTACGTGTTTTTTGGGCTAATCTTTGAACTTTAGCCTTATCTTTAGAAGCAAAAGTAAAGAGTATCTCATACTCTTCGCCACTGCATAAAATCCTCTTTGGCAAAGACTTAGACCATCTTATGCCAAGACCCCCACTCTCTTTTAAAAGCCTAGAGAGGTCTTTAGAAAGCCCATCGGAGATATCCATCCCTGAATGAAGAAACTTTCCAGTACTTTGCATAAATGAACTTTTGAGTTTGGGTGTTACAAAACGTGAACGAGACCCTACACGACCACCTCGTAAAAGTCGCGTTAAATCCTTATACGAATCTCCAATTTCTCCTGTAAATGCTACCAAATCACCCACTTTAGCATTTTTTCGCAAAAGTGGCTTTGTGACATCAGAGACAATCGTTACAGAAATCATCAGCGCTTTTCCTGCGGTGGTATCTCCGCCGATGATTTCGATGCCATATGCTTTTGCAACACGTTCAAAGCCCAAAGCCAAAGCACTCAATTCTTTACATGTAAACTCTTTTGGGATAACAATCCCAATAAGTGCAAGACGGGGTTTTGCGTTCATGGCAAGAGCATCGGAGATATTAACCAGCATACTTTTTTGGGCGATGTGCTCTAAGCTCATCCATTCACGTTTAAAATGAATCCCTTCACAAAAAAGGTCTTTTGAGTACACCAACCCACCAAGAACAGCACCATCATCACCAATGTGCTTGCTTGAAAATTGTGCTATAAAGTACGATTCTTTGCCCATTTTTTACCTATTTAATATCATACAGTTTTTATAATTTTATTGTATGATTATTCCAATTAAAAAGCCATTATCTTATAAGGAGTCTCTTACATGGAGTGTAAACTTGCCCTCAGCGTTTTTCGTTTTGACGCCACAACAGATTTTCTTCCCTACTACAAAAAACATTTTATCAAAGTAGATTTAGCGAAAACTATCAACGATCTTTTTGCCCTCATTAAGGAGCAAGATGTGAGTTTTGACTACCCAAAAGATGAACGTGCGGCACTCAAAATCAACGGTAAAGCACTCTACACAACCGCAACCTTAGAAGAAATCGTTGAGCATTTTGGTAAAGAGTTAACCCTAGAGCCTCTTAGCACCAAACGTGTCACGAAAGATATGATGATTAACGATGAAGATTTTTATGCGAGCTTTGATTTGCTTGAACCGTATGTCGATTCAAAAGATAAAGCTATTTTTCAAACATACATCATCTACCACTACGCTTCTAACGTACTTGACTACGTTGAGGGCTACCAAGGTGACGCACTCTTTGCTTTTGCTTACGATATGGTGCAAAAACACCCCTCACGAAAAAAAGAGATTTTAAGTGTCGTTGCCAATGCTCATACGGGCGCTTTCAACCATATCAGGCTGTGCAATAAAATATATCCTTGCGCTAAAGAGGTGGAACAAAAAATTTCAGCATTGAAAAACCTCATTTTAAAAGAGTTACCAACCATCAATCCCTTGGTTGAAAAACTCTCTCACAAAATAGATTCTTTGTAAGGATAGAGATGATGAAACGTTATTTTTTATACGATACAGTTATTCAAAGTGAAAAAGCACCCTCTTTTGCTCTTTCTGTGCGTGCCTTGTTTGACTTTTTACAGCTTGATGTTCCTTGCTTAAAAGGGGCAAAAGCCGATGTTGGATCTGAAGTGATGGCGCTGAATCGGCTTAAATTTGTAGAGCATAACGCGCACACACTTGCCCTTGCTTCCAAAGAAGGTGGCTCTATCGTCTGTGCTGAAAGCAGTGCGTTTATCTCTTTGCAACTCACACGTGAAGCCTTGCTCAATGATGCGAGTTTGCGTGAACAGGTAGTCTCAAAACTCTCTAAAAGCGGTCTTGAACTCAACTTTGAAACAGAAGTCTTAAGCCTTGAGAGTTTTCTTGCTCAAGAAGTGGGTCTTGAAAAGCTTGCTAGCTTGGTTAAACACCCTTTTAGTGCATTTTACGTTGCGCATTTTTTAGGAACATCTTTTTGCCAAGCACGTAAATTTACCGATATGAGTATGAGTGAAAAACTCTTAGATGTCGTTCAAGCCAAAAAAGTCTCTTTTGCCTCCGCTTATGAAAGTGATGGGTTTGAAGTGTTCGATACATCAGCACTTTTAGCCAAACAATGTGCCTCAAAGACCCTGCTTGATATGTTCGATAATGCGGCTGATATTATCCTTGTTGATGATGCACGTAGTTTTATTATGTTTGATTTTTATCAAAAAGAGTGTGAGAAAGTTGCAAGTCGAGATATTAACGTAAGCGTTCTTACTCTCGCTCAAATTTTATTGCTTGCTTTTGGTGTAACCGATAAAGCAAAGCTAGGTCTTGATAAACACAAAGTACCTGTCACGCTAATTTAATGTTTTACATGTAAAGGGCAAAGCGCCCTTTACATCAAATGTCACTCAAAAATTCACTCAAGCTCATCGCCTCTTTCTCAATCTTATGCGCACTCAAAAACTTCTCTTCTTTTTTACTCATACCCTCTTTATCGTTCACCAACACGCCATCTTTTAACCCAAGCGTTATCTCATTGGCAACCATACGGAACGTGTCACGGTCAAAGTCAATGCCTAAAAAAAGATACGATTTATCATTTTTATAAGTTTTTAAAAAAGGAGGTAACGCATACCCACCCATCGCCTCTGTGAGCCAATCCACAAAATCCGCGTCAGAGACGATAAAATTTTTCTCAGGCACAATACACCCAAGCGGTTTAAATAAAATGGGAAGCATAGGGTTTAAAAGTTCTTTATCCACTTTCGTATAACTTTTCGAGTGCGAATGGTACATGTAAACGATAAATCTATCGAACTGCGCCATCACACGACTCACGCCCGTCACTAAAAAATGGTCTACTTCCTCATAGACTTTCAAGAGCGAATCATCCAAATTCAAATCCACTACATAATGCGGCATGAGCGCTTTTAGCCAATGATACACATGAGGCACGGGATAAGGCTTGGATGTAAAGATATGGTTCGTCATCGCTTCGATGTATGCTCGTCCTTTGCGTTGTTCCAAACTCATAGCTGCACGAGAATACTCATACATAAGCCTTGGAGACATGGCACGTCCGCCATTAAGGCTCAAAATCATCGAATCACTGTCATAAGGAATTTGTGTGCCATCGTCACATTTTACCTCTTTAAAAACACCCATCCCGATAAAAGGAACCAATGTACCCTCTTTGATACGCGTTTGCATCTCAGCTTTCTTCACTGTAAATCCTTCTTTGGCACATCAATTTTTGATTAAACGCAGGTAACAGAAGTAACATCTCATCCGCACTAATGCCCTCTTCACTGCCCATCAACACAATGCGCTCTATGGTGTTTTCAAGCTCTCTCACATTACCAGGCCATGAGTACTGGGATAAAATATCCATCGCTTCTTCGGTGATAACAACGCGTTTTTTGTGGTTGTTCATCGACTTTTGCAAAAAGAAATTAACGAGTTGTTTGATATCATCTCCTCGCTCCCTTAAAGGCGGTAAATCAAT
>JAGOZL010000107.1 GCA_018058685.1 Sulfurospirillum sp. | reverse complement strand
ACGGTGGCTTTAAAAATCTCTTCAATGGCATGGTGTCCGATTTCAAGCGCTTTTGGATCACTGCCATCGACCATGACGTTGGTATGGACATTGCCATCTCCCGTATGTCCAAAACATGGAACGGTGACTTTGTACTTTTGCGCGATTTTACCAATCTCTGCCAATAAATCAGGCAATTTAGAACGTGGAACGGTGATGTCTTCGTTGAGCTTTTTGCTACCATAGACGGTAATACATTGACTCACATTGCGTCTTGCAAACCATAAAGCGTTAGATTCATCTTTATTTTGTGCACGTTTAAATTCTGAACAGCCGTTTTCAGCAAAAGCTTTTTCGATGATGTCTAGTTGTGTGGTTAAATCTTCTTGGCTATTGCCATCTACATCGGTAATCAAAATAGCGCCCGCTTCGATAGGAAGTCCTTTGGAGTATTTTTGCTCCACGGCGCGAATCGAATAATTATCTAAAAACTCCATAGCCACTGGGGTAACGCCTGCTGCCATACTTTTATAGACTGCGTTCATCGCATCATTAACGGTGGGAAAGACTCCCATAGCGGTTTGGGACATTTTAGGTTTTGCGATCAACTTGAGGGTGATTTCAGTAATGACGCCTAGTGTTCCTTCACTAGCAATGAGGATACCAGCAATGTTATATCCTGCCACATCTTTGATGGTACGCTTACCCGCACGGATGATTTCTCCATTGGGGATAACCGCTCGAAGTGCCATCACATAATCTTTGGTAATGCCATATTTTGCCGCACGCATACCACCTGCGTTTTCACTGACATTGCCACCTAAGGTTGAGTACTCTTGGGAAGCTGGATCAGGTGGATAAAAGAGCCCTCTGGCTTCAACTGCGCGCTGTAAATCCATGTTGATGACGCCGGGTTGTACGACTGCAACCATATTTTCCATATCAATCTCTAGGATTTTATTCATGTGTTTTTCAAACGCTAAAATCACTCCACCATTGGCGGGCAGTGAACCACCCGTAAAACCACTTCCAGCCCCTCGAGGCGTGATGATGATACGGTTTTCATTGCAGTACTTTAAAATGGCACTGACATCTTCTTCTGTTCTTGGAAAAATCACCGCATCAGGTTCATAACGAGTACGTGTTGCATCGTAACAGTAAGCAATTAAATGCGCTTTATCATCATAAACATTTTCTTCACCAACACATTTTTTAAAATAATTAATATGCTTTATTTCCATGGTAAATCATTTCTCTCAACAACTTTGAATGGAAGGATGACTTCTATACCTTCTTTTGAAAATCGGTTATTAGCTCCTGTTAAAGAGTTTGTTAGCTTGAGAGCATACTCATAATAGTTGTTGTATTCGCCGATGTACCCACTGTCCCAACTAAATAAGGTTGAATCAATATTCTTAACACGTGAATAAAAAGGAAGTTGGATATCCTCAGTTTGTGTTATTGCAATTGTTTCTAAAATATTGAAATTATGGCAATCAACAAAATAACCTTTATCCCTTATGCCAAAAAAGATGAGAGATGCTGTGTTTTGATAACACGCTTTTTGAAAAATAGTTTTATCAGGATTTGGACGATACAGTTTCGCTAAATACGCTGCAACAACATCAGGATGAATCCATGTGAGCTCATTGTATTTTTTAGTAACTTCATTATAAACCGTCTGATTTGGAGCAACAATTAACGCACGGTTATAAAGATAGTTTACAATGACTTCATCACCAACTACGGGTTTTACTCCTGCATCAGGAAAGGCACCTTGTGAGAGCATTTCAAATTTTTCAAAGCGTAAGGTTGCTTTGCCTGCATTTTTACTGATAACATCAAAACGAGAAACAATAATAGAAGTTTTTGCATCAAATTTATGCAAGATAATACCACTTGCACCTACCACAAAATCAGGTGAATCTGTGATAATACCGCTTGTATCTTTTACCTCTAAAAGGGTGGTCTTATATTCGTTAAAAAGCGGCTTTGCTTGTAAAAAAGAGCCTAAGAGTAAGGCACATACCATTCCTAACACTTTGTTCAATGGAAACTCCTCTGGTTTTATTGCGAAGATTATACAATAAGTGGTTTAAAAATTTCAAAGAAGCTATATTTAGGGATTTTGTAAGATTTGTTAAGATAGAATTAAAACGTTACGTAGGGGGTATTAATGGGCAAAATTGCTATCATCATCTTACTTTTTTTCATTTCTGTTCATGCTGCCTACGTGGAAGAACTTAAATGGCCAAAAGGTGAAACTTTTTTAACTTTTTTAGAAAAAAGTGGCTTACCGCAAAGTATTTACTACTCATTAGACAAAGAAGAACAAGAACTTGCGACAGAGATTGTCTCAGGGGTTAAGTACCATGTTTTACGCAGTGAAACCAAAGAACTTCAACAAGTTTTAATTCCTATCAGTGAAGAACTTCAAATGCACCTTCACCATAATGGCGAAAAGTTTATTATGGAAATCATCCCTATCATCTATCAAGAAGAGAATCATACCTTAGCGATTGATATTAAACACTCTCCTCATTCGGATATTATTAAAAATACAAACAGTTATGCCTTGGCTAATGAATTTGCACACTCTTTTAAAGGTGGAGTGAATTTGCGAAATCTCCAAAAAGGCGATAAATTAGTCTTAATTTATCAGCAAAAAAGGCGTTTAGGAAAACAGTTTGGCTCCATTAAGATTGATGTTTCTATGATAGAAACTGCCAAAAAGCAACACTATGTATTTGCGTATAAAGAGAGTTATTATGACAAAGATGGAAAAGAACTTGAAAACTTTTTACTCGCCAATCCAGTCAATTATACACGTATCTCATCGCCTTTTACCAACAAGCGTTTTCACCCCGTGTTAAAGATTTACCGAGCGCATTTGGGTATAGACTATGCCGCCAGTGTGGGAACACCAGTGCGTTCAGCAGGAAGCGGTAAGGTGACGTTTGTGGGCAATAAAGGCGGTTATGGTAAAACCATCGAAGTTAACCACGACAGTAGCTATAAAACCTTGTATGCGCATCTCAATGGCTTTTCAAAAAGCTTACGCAGAGGACAAAATGTAAAACAAGGGCAAGTGATAGGTTATGTAGGAAACACTGGTTTAAGCAGTGGACCGCATCTTCATTTTGGGCTTTACCGTAATAATACGGCAATAAACCCTGCCAGTGTCGTTAAAATAGCCAAAAATAGTCTAGGTGGAAAAGAGTTAAAAGAGTTTTTAGCATACACGGCGGATTTGAAGCAAAAAGCGCAAAAAGCATTGAGTCATAAAAGTGAGCCAGTCTTTGAAGAAAACTTTGCGCTGGTTCATGCGTTAGAAGAAAAACCCAACTAATATCTTTACATGTAAATAAAAAGAGGATTCCATGATACGATGTTTTTTTAGAAACAGCAATAAACTCGAAGTCATCACCGATCTTGAAGCTTTCGAAGCCAATGAAGATAAAAAAAGCAAAGTAGTATGGCTTGATATGCTTCACCCAACAAGTGAAGAGATCAGTTTTGTGGAAAACACTTTTGGTATCGATTTTCCAACCAAACAAGAGAGTGAAGAGATCGAAACCAGCTCGAGGTATTGGGAAGAAGATAAAAAAATCGAAATCAACAGCTTCTTTTTGATCAGCAACGAAGAGGGTGCGCACAACGAAACGGTTTCATTTATCTTACAAGGCAATCTCCTCATCTCCATCCGTTATAAAGAGCTTCGTGCTTTTGAAGAGTTTAGCAAACGCTTTTTTTACGCACCTCGTGAATTTAAAAATGGCTATTACATCTTTTCGCAACTCTTAGACATTCGTATTGACGCGGATGCGGACATCATCGAGAAACTTTCAAAAGATATTACCAAACTTCGCAAACACGTTTTTACAGACTACGCCAATGACGACGAAGAAATCTTGGAAAAAATCTCCTCTTTGGAAGATTTGAACATGAGTATCCGTGAAAACTTGACCGATAAACAACGCATCTTAACCTCGTTTCTAAAATCATCCAAATACGATGACAGCTCTTTACGCAATGACATCGTCATCATGCTTAAAGATATTAAGTCCTTGATTGACTACACTGAGTTTAATTTTGAACGGCTTGATTATCTGCAAAACATCTTCGTCGGTGTTTTGAGCATTGAGCAAAATAAAGTCATCAAAATCTTTACCATCGTCAATGTCATCTTCCTTCCACCAACCCTCATCGCAAGTATTTACGGGATGAACTTCAAAATTTTGCCTGAGCTTGATTGGAGTTATGGCTATGCTTTTTCACTCGCCCTCATGGTCATCTCTGCGATTACCCCGATAGCGATTTTCAAGAAAAAAGGGTGGATTTAAGGCAATGAAACATACCATTGAGGTGATAAAAATCGAAGAGTGCCTAAGCTCTGAGTATATCAAACCCAAAAGTATGTACTACACCCACAACAGCGTTGAAAAGCGCTGGGACATCGTCGATACTCATAACAGCGTTGCTATCTTGCTTTACCATAAAGCACTCGATAGCTTCGTGTTTGTCAAACAGTTTCGCCCCTCCATCTACGTCAAAAATGAAGATGGTTTTACCTATGAGCTGTGTGCGGGCATCGTCGATAAAGACAAAAGCCTCATCGAAATCGCCAAAGAAGAGGTCTTAGAAGAGACAGGCTACGACGTGCCTTTGGAAAAACTCCAAAAAATCTCCTCCTTTTATACCGCTGTAGGCTTCGCTGGTGGACGCCAAACGCTTTACTATGCTGTACTTGATGATAGCATGAAAGTAAGTGATGGTGGTGGCATCGAAGATGAAAACATAGAAGTCATCTACCTTAAACGTGAAAAAACCTTAGAATTTATGTTCGACGAGAGCATCGC
>JAGOZL010000106.1 GCA_018058685.1 Sulfurospirillum sp. | reverse complement strand
TTCAAGATGGAACCAGCGATGGTGCTGAAGTAGGTCGTATCGTGTTTACCTCTAAAGAGCTTCCAAAAGTAGGCGACATTGTAACAGCGCGTGGCGTTGTAAATGTTGATAAAAATTTTGGTTCAGGATACGTGTATAAAATTATCGTTGAAGATGCTACCTTTACCAAATAACTATTTTTTGCTTAAATAAGGTGTGCTTGAGGCATAAAAAAGAGTGTGAATCAAATGCTTAACAGGAAAGAGTTTGGATGATGCTAAATGAACATGCAAGCCTTATTGGCTCTTTGCCTCTTTTTGAGGGACTCAAAAAAGAGGATATCGAACATATTGCCTCCTTTTGTTCCTTAAAAGAGCACCAAGAAGGCGATGTCCTTTTTTATGAAAAAGATACTAAAGATGCTATCTACTATATCATCGAAGGTTCTGTCAAGTTTTATAAAGTGGATCGTTTTGACAATGAAATCTTTTTGTATAAACTCTACTCAAACTCTTTGATTTTTAATGTTTCTAAACTTATTGATAGCTTTTTTATCAGCTGTTATGCCAATGCAGAATTTTTAGAAGACAGCAAAATCTTATCTATCCAAAGTAAACCTTTTAGGGATATGATTTACTCCAATCATGCGTTGATGACGCGCATCTTAGAAGAGTCTTTTAAGATGATTCAGCAGATGCAGTGTATCATCAGCCGTGATGTTGTTTTTGATGGTACGGCAAAAGTAGCTCACATGCTGATCCATGATTTACACACGTTTAATCGTATCAAAAAACATGAAATCGCTTACATGCTTCACCTCCAACCTGAAACCCTTTCACGTATTTTAAATAAGTTGACCCGTAATGGTACAATAGCGATTGAAAAAAACGCTGTTGTTATTTTAAATGAAAAAGAATTAAGAGAGATTTACGAATGAAACCAACAGCCATAAGTGCTAAGATGAAACTAGCAGGTGGAATGCTCTCCTTTGTTTTGGTGTGTGTCATTGCTTTAACCGTAATGATGAATGAAATGAGTAAAAAAGATGCGCTCATCATCAACATCGCAGGTAAAGAACGTATGCTTTCTCAAAAGATGAGTAAAGAGATATTCTTTTTGATACACAGGCATCACAATGATTTTCGTGAACTCAACAGTGCGGTTGATTTGTTTGAAAATAACCTCAAAGAACTTTTGTATGGTAATAGCGCTAAAGGAATTTATGCGCCTCAAAATGAAAAAATTTTAGCAAAGCTTCAAGAAGTGATGGCGATATGGAAGCCTTTTCGTGAAGAGATAGAAGCACTCAAACGTTCTATTGAAAAAGTGCGCCCGGATATTGAGATATTAACAACACGTACGGAAAAATTGTTATTTCTCTCTGATGTCGTTGTTAAAAAAATGGTTGATGCTGATTTGGATGGCATTCATATTGACCTCTCAGGACGACAGCGTATGCTCTCTCAGCGTATGGGACTTTATGTGGGACGTTATTTGCGTACCGCCAATGGGCAAGATTTTCTTATTTTCAACGATGCTAAAGCGCTGTACGATAAAACCATGAAAAACTTTCTTCAAGACCCAAAAGTAAAAAGCCATGAAGAAGTGTATAAAATCGTTCAAGAGACCAATGCGTATTGGGAAGATTTTGAGGTGTATTTGGGCAATTTGATTGCGATTGAAGATGAAATCAACAAACATATGCTCTACATTCATACCAAAAATATACAACTGCTCAATGCCATGGATGAAGCGGTATGGCTTTACACCGAACACAGCGAAGATAAAAACGATATGTTTGTGAAGTTTCAATACATCGCTTTAGTGATTGGTATGGTTATTATTTTGTATTCATTTATTATTTCTAAAGAAATTATCGAGCATGTGGAAGGGTTTGTTCAAAAGGCCAAAGAGCTTGCCAGTGGGGATTTGTCTTTGATTTCAAAACAAAGTGTTACTTTACCTGAAAACAGTGAGGATGAGCTTAAAGAAGCCTCTTCTCATATATCGCAGTTTGTTCAAAAAGTCAATCTTGCGATGAAAGATTCCGAAGACGCCTTGAAAAAAGCAGAAAATGCCGTCACCCAATTGCAACAGCTTGCCGAAGAGGTGGAAGAT
Organism: Sulfurospirillum sp.; assembly: GCA_018058685.1. Classification (GTDB taxonomy): domain Bacteria; phylum Campylobacterota; class Campylobacteria; order Campylobacterales; family Sulfurospirillaceae; genus Sulfurospirillum. The sequence continues at coordinate 2,771 of JAGOZL010000106.1, read as the reverse complement.
GCTATAGAAGGTATGGGCATTGATGAGAATGAAAAGAAAAAATTTGATAAAAACGTCAACGCCACTGAAGATATCGCCATCCAATCGGCTGAAAATCTGATTCATGTCAACCGTATGCTTCAAAAATTGAAAAAAAGCCTTAATGCAATGGTGGAAAACTCTACACCAATAGAAGAAAAGTCGCGTGAGACGTAAACCAAAACCCCGTATTCCCATCGTCAAAAGGCAATTTGCTTACTCTAACATTCGTTTTCTTTTGATGTTGATTGCGATGTGTGCCATTATTTTCTACCTGAAAACATTTAAAGATTCTCCTTTTTATCAAACGCTTCCGCAATCCGAGACAAAAGAGGTAGAACAACCCTCTTTTGATGAACTTTACACCACCTATGTGGATGCTTCAACACAAGAGCGTTGTGTGGAAAAAGGGGTTACATGTAAAGCGTTTTACTTAGCTCTTGGTTTACTTCAGCGTGAACCAACCAAGGCGATTGAGTATTTGCAGTTTGCGTATGAAAACAACATCTCTTCTTTAATCGACGATGCTGAAGCAAAGGATAACTATCTCTTCTCTCACCTTGCCAATGCTTCTGTCATCGCAGGTGATTTTCAAAAGGCTATTGAGTGGTATGAGCGTTCCATCGAGGCGGGAGAGCGACGCAATGTTTGTTATTTAGGAAGAGTGTATCGTGATATCCAAGAGCTTGAAAAAGCGTATACGCTCTTTGAGCAAGGGCATCGTGAGCACTTTTCCGAATGTACGCTTGATTTGGGAACATTTTATTTTAATGGCATCTATGTCAGCCCCGATAGAAAAAAAGGCGGAGCTTTGTGGATGGAAGCGTATAAAGACGATACTTTTGGTGCGGATATTAACTTCAATATGGCGGTTTACCATGCCAATGTCACTAAAGATTTAGACAGATACAAATACCATCTGCTCAAAAGTGCTTTAGCAGGCGACAGCGAAGCGCAAAGTTATTTGCTACAACCTAAACTTCAAGAGCGAAATGTTGCGCATCTTTTTGTGAATGAAGCCATAAGTGATACGAGTTATCCTATGGCTGAAGTTCATGGAAAGCGTTTTCATTATGGGTTTGACCTTTACTACCGCTTTGTTACTTTTTTTAACCAAGAAAAGCTTTGGCAAGAAGTGTATGAAGCCAAAAAGAGTGATAGCGTTGTATTTAAAAAAGAAGAAGCTATCTTGTCTTTTGGCTTAAAAGAGCTACTTCTCGAATCCCCCGTGAGTGGGAGTAGCTCCTTTTTTAAAGAGATGCGCACCCTTGTTGATACTTTGTACATCGACACATCCACCGCATTACATGTAAAGCTATTAAGTGCAGAAGAGATGGTAAAAAAAGCCATAGAGCAAGAAGAAAAATTGGATGCTACCACTGCGATAGATACCCTAATGTCATGGCAAATTCAGTACGAACCTGATACAAAGCGTGTACGTTTTGCGATTGTCTTACCTTAAAATGATACAGAACGAGACACGATTTTAAAAAAGAAAGCGAGCCTTCTTTAAGATTGCTTTTTTGAAATCGTCTTAGTGTATAATGAGTCTATTCTGACATAAGGAGTAGACGATGAGAACGTTTTTAGGATGTCTCTTAAGTGCATTGCTCGCAACTTCGGTGTATGCTGCGGATGCAGTGAAAGCCAAAAAAGAGGGCAGCGTTAATCTGTACGCCAATATCACTGGGATTGAGCCGCTTATTGAAGCGTTTAGTCAAAGTTCAGGTCTTAAAGCTATCTACACCAGAGTTTCGACCGCAAAATATGTTTCTACAGTTTTAACCGAACATGCCGCAGGAAAATTGCAAGCCGATTTGCTCCAAGGACCGCTTCCTGTGCTTCAAATTCTCAAAGAAAAAGGAGTCATTGCCACCTACACATCTCCTCTAGCTGTGGGCTATCCTGAGTGGGCATTGAAAGAAGAGGGCATCGTTCAATTTGCCATTGAATATGTTGCGCCTATTTATAATAAAGAGTTGGTCAAAGAAGCAGATGTTCCTAAAACGTATGCAGATTTAGCGGATAAAAAATGGAAAGACAAAATTGTTATGCCAGACCCTGCCAGTCATGCCACAACGATTTCATGGTTGGTGGGGCTTAAAGAAGCAAAGATTTTTGCGAGTGATGAAGCGTGGATGGCATTTTTGCAAGGACTTGCCGCCAATAAACCGATGTTTGTAAAATCTTTCAGCCCAACCCCAGCACCGGTGGAGAGTGGTGAAAAACTGATCGCGATTTCCATGCCAAAATACATCATCACAAAACCAAAGTCACCGCTTAACTGGGCAAATGTCGGTCCACTTTTGGGTTCTCCAAGAGGTATCGCCGTGGCTAAAAATGCCCCACATCCAGAAGCAGCGCGCTTGATGATGGACTATTGGCTTTCACGAGATAGTATGAAAATGCTTGCGAGTAAAGTGGGTGAGTATGTCTTAACCCCTGGTATTTACCCTCCTATTGAAGGGATGGATAAAGCACAGGTGTTACCTATCCGAGAACTCAGTGATGAAGAAATCAAACAATGGGGTGAAACCTTTAAAAAGATTTTTTACGCGAAGTAAAACATATATTTCATCGTTACATGTAAAAAACTATTTTTACATGTAACGTCAAAAGGGCATACATGCAAATCACTATCCGAGGACTCACTAAAACCTATCAAACTGAGGGCAAAACACTTCGCGCTCTTGATAATGTCAATCTAACCATCGAAGCCAATACCATTTTTACGCTTCTTGGACCTAGTGGCT
>JAGOZL010000036.1 GCA_018058685.1 Sulfurospirillum sp. | reverse complement strand
TAAGATAGTTTGAAATTACTGTCATCTTTTACCTTTATATAAAGTTCTTTTGTCTCAATTTCATTGTTTAATACAACACGATTATGTTGAATTTTGATTAATTTAAAACGACCTATAGAATCATTTTTTTTATACCATATTCCATTGATTTTTGCCTTTTGTTCTAATGTTGCTTCGAGAATAAAAGCTCCCTGATTTTCTGCCGTTAGATTGCCATCTGTATTGGTGTTTCCATCATCACTTTGTAGCATTATAAAAGGATTTTCGGTACGATCAATGCGAGAAATATCAGCACCCACACGTTTTTCTGAAATTTTTTCAAAAATTTGGTCGTAAACTTTAACTTCATTGCCTAATGATAAAGTTGTTTGTGCACTCCATAAAGCATGTGTGTAGAAAACGATGGTCAATAAAACGTGATGCGATTTCAATACTTCATCCCCCATACAGCAATATTCACTTGGCATTCAATATTTTTTTGCCCTAGGCATGTCAGTTCATAAACATCGACGACTAATTCGCTCTCTTCTAGTGCATTTATAAATTTTACACTGTTAGTAAAATGTCCGTTAAAATCAACTTTTAGATTTAGGATTTGCTCTATTTTTTGGATACTCGGTTCATTGATTTTATTTTCAATCAACTTGATATCAATGTTATACTCTTGTGCCAGACGCGTAATTGAATTTAAAAATTTTGCCCAGTTTTCATCATTAAAAAGTAAATAGGAAAGCTCTTTGAGTTTATTGTCAACATAAGCATTTGTAAAAGTCGTTTTTTCTAAAAGTAGCTTCGATGTTTCAATATCTTGCTTAACTTTTTTGATAACAAAAGCTTCATCGATATCTTTAGAAATAGAGCGGATATACGATGTTTCATCAAGTAGTTTTTTATCCATATCTTTTGCGAGTCTTGATGTTTGTTTCAATTTTGCATCGGTTATTGGATAAATATAGCTGTACGATAAGAAACCAACAATCACAAAGAGGAGAAAAAATAAAATGGATGTTTCACTACTTTTTTTATCTTTAAGATAATTGTCAATTTTATCGAAAATAACATCAAAATTATTCATCATCATTCAGCCCTATGGAAACTTTACTAGTGTAGAGTTTTAGTTGGTCATTCTTCAAAATTTTATCAGTATTAATTTTGTATTTTTTTAAAGCAGTCAAGCTTTGTATAAATTCTGTAATGTGTTTTTCGCTTTTATTATGAATAATCATATCTAAATTACTCTTTTTGAAGGTGACAGATTCTATTTTTGAACCACTGGCATTAGAAAGCTGAAAAATCTCTAAGAGAATTTGCGCTTTCATAGGGTAGGATATTTTTTTATTATAGATTTCATTGAGTAATTTTTTACGAAACTCAAATTTTGTTGTTTCAGCACTTACAAGTAAATCAATCTTCTCTTTTTCAGCTTTGAGAAGAGTAAGCTCTTGTCTAATATTGGACGTTTTTTTAAAAAGCTCATTATATTCTGTCGTTTTTTGCGACAACCTAATATGCAAATAGGTATCATAAGCCAACTGATAAAAAGGAAAAGCAAGGCTTACAAGAATACTTAAACCTAAGATGCTTAAAAGTTTTCCTACGGGTCTATGTTGAAGAGGAGGAGGGCGTTTATAGATGGAAAAATTCAATGTATCATCAGGATCTTCACTATAAACTTGCGCACTAAGCATCATTAGAATATGTATTTGATCTAAATACCACTCTTTAGAATTAATTGCAATACTAAAATTAAATTCATCTGTTTCAAAGCCTAAGTAGTCTTTGCTATAAGCCTCTATACCTGAAAAAACTCCAATTTGAGAGCCAATGTATACTGTGTCAATAAAGTCAATTCCATAAGAGCGTTTTGCAAAAACAAGGACATCGTTAATATAAGAAAAAATTTCACTAAAGAGCTGAATAAGGGTTTCATAATGAATGCCACTTGTTACTTTCAAACCTTCTTTTGTTAAAATTTTATAGAACTCTTCTTCATCAATTCTTTCCCCAATAAGTTCACAAAACTTTTCATTCATCTCGTCGAGTGAATAGTGTAGGGATTTTGAATAAAGGTATGCGCCATTTTTATAAATTGTTAAGAATGCATCATTTTTTTGGAAATAGACAAAGGCTTGTGTTCCATCAGGCTCGATAAAGTTTTTTTGATAGAGTGCTTTTATAAGGAAAGGTGCGGTTGTGACAAAATCAATGTAACGTGTTTTTTCTTTAATAGGAGCAAGTTTCGAAGTAAGTAGCTTAAGGTCTATGATAAAGACATTGAATGAGCGATTTTTAGACTCTTTCGAATCCGTTTCAAAATAGCTAATTGTATATTCAACAGAAGAATCAAGCGCAAGTTCATCGTATACTTTTATTTCTATCGCATCTTTTAAATCACTGTCTGGAATATTGCGACTAATATCAATGGTTGAGCTGATAATTTCGCGTGTTTGAATATACGAGGTAAAAAATGAATCTTTATCGCTTTTATCAAGATTATTTAATTTAATCTCATTTTTAGAATAAACATACGAACCCAGTGTTAAAGGATCGATAGAGATAATATCAGGAACAGTACGTTTATCTTCTGCGCTCGTCATTTCAATACCTTTTTTTATTCACAAAAATTTGATGATTATAAAAAAATAAAATTATAACATTTTTATTCAATAGAGTAACCTATTTTTTTCAGTACTTCTTTATCTTGACTCCAGCCTTGCTTCACATTGACGACTAATTTTAAAAAGACCTTTTTTTGAGAAAGTGTTTCTATCGCTTTTCTGGCATGTAAACCAATGCGTTTAATCGTTTGCCCCTCTTTGCCTATCATAATGCCTTTTTGGCTCTTTTTATCGACAATGATAGTAGCATAAATATTGTCGATAGATTCATGCTCTTCTACTTTATCGACAATAACATCTGCAAAATAAGGTACTTCATCACTTGTGTTTTCAAAAATAGCTTCACGTATCAATTCTTTGTAAATATCGCGTGAGCGCTCTGTTGTTAAAATTTCAGGATCGTAAAGATAAGGATGCACAGGAATGTATTTGGCAATGGCTTCTAAAAGATAACTTTGTGAAACACCTTTTTTAATAGAAACTGGAACCAATGCCACAAATTTGTCTTGATACGCTTGGTATTCAGTGATTTTATCAAACAGTGCACTTTGCGATACGGTATCTGTTTTTGTGAGCAAGACCATATGCGGAATATTTTGTTTATTTAATTCTAAGAAATTGCGATAATGCTCAATTTTATCACTCACAGGTGTTAGAAATAAAATCAAATCACAATCACCCATCGCTTTCATTGCTTCTTCAAGCATAAACTGATTTAAAAGGCGTTCTTGCTCGTGAATACCAGGTGTATCGATGAATATAATCTGAGCATTTTCATGCATCGCAATAATATTAAGACGTTTTCTCGTTGCATTGGCTTTATGTGAAACAAGGGCAAGTTTTTCACCCACAAGCCAGTTTAAAAGCGAGCTTTTTCCTGCATTGGGTCTTCCAATAACAGCAACATAACCCGCTTTTGTTGTAGTGTTTGTATTCATTAAACTTCTTTATAAAATATAACGGCTGCTATCTTCGCTCTCAACGATAGCATCCAATTTTTCATGAACAAGCGCAGCATTTACATGTAAAGATTCACCGCTGTGTTCATCGGCTGTATAACTAATATCTTCTAAGACTTTTTCAATGATGGTATGCAATCTTCGTGCACCAATATCTTCTGTCTTTTCATTGGTAATCTGCGCAATTTTTGCAATGGCACGGATGGCTTCATCTTCGAACACAAGCTCAACACCTTCGGTTTTAAGTAAGGCTTGATATTGGCGTAAAAGAGAGTTTTTGGGTTGTGTTAAGATTTGATACAACACTTCTTCTGTCAAGGAATTCAGTTCAACACGAAGCGGAAAACGTCCTTGAAGTTCTGGAATCAAATCACTTGGTTTACTTAAATGAAACGCACCTGCTGAGATAAATAAAATGTGGTCTGTTTTGATACTGCCATACTTTGTATTGACATCACTGCCCTCAACGATAGGAAGTAAATCTCGCTGTACCCCTTCTTTACTTGGGTCACTTCGATGCGACATCGATGCACTAACCGCAATTTTATCAATCTCATCAATGAAGATAATGCCACCATTTTGTGCTCGATCTCTAGCCTCACTTTTTACGGCTTCCATATCTAAAAGCTTTTCGCTCGCTTCGCTTTTGAGTGCTTCTTTTGCGTCTTTGACTTTCATCTCTTTTTTGATAGGGCTTTGACCTGATCCTAAAATCTTAATGAACGATTCTTGGACTTTTATCATCTCAGGAGGTAGCGAAGAATCACCTAAATCAGAGCTATTTTGAGCTATTTCAATTTCAATTTTAAGTTCATCTAACTCGCCATCACGAAGCTTCTGACGCATCTTTTCAAAGCTTTTTTCGTAATCTACTTTCTTCTCATCACTCACACCTTTAGGCAAAGGAGGGAGCAATTTTTCAATAATAGTTTTTTCTACATGTAAAGCGATATCGTCTTTGTTTTTTTCTTTGTGCTCAGCTTTAACAAGGTTGATAGACGCCATCATCAAATCACGTACCATAGACTCAACATCACGACCCACAAAGCCGACTTCGGTATATTTACTGGCTTCGACTTTCACAAAAGGCAAGGAGAGCATTTTTGCCATACGTCGGGCAATTTCTGTTTTTCCTACACCGGTTGAGCCAATCATAAGAATGTTTTTTGGCATGACTTCTTCTGCCATATCACCTTCAAGTTTAAGGCGACGATAACGATTACGCAAAGCTATCGCAATAGCTTTTTTAGCGTTAAACTGCCCGATAATATATTCATCCAAATAAGCAACTGTCTGCTTAGGTGTTAAATCCATGGTTAATTATTCTCCAAAGCAAATGTTTTGATATGATCATTTGTGTAGATACAAAGCTCACTAGCAATTTTAAGGCTTTCTTTGACTAAAGTTTCCTCGTCTAAATGTGCATGTCTATCAAGCGCGCGTGCGGCAGAAATAGCATAATTTCCACCGCTTCCGATGGCGGCAATTTTTCCATCTTCGGGTTCAACCACATCTCCCGTACCACTCAAAATATAAATATGTTCGCAGTTTAAAACAATCATCATCGCTTCTAAACGACGAAGCATTTTATCTTTACGCCACTCTTTGGAAAATTCAATGACAGATTTGTACAAATCGCCTTTTTTTTGCTCCAAAATACTTTCAAACATATCAAAAAGATTGAAGGCATCGGCGGTGCTTCCTGCAAAGCCTGCTAAGATTTTGCCATTGTAGAGTTTGCGAATTTTTGTGGCATTGTTTTTTAAAACGGTATTGCCAAAGGTCACTTGTCCATCGCCGCCAATAACCGCTTTTTTGTCTCCTCGGCACGCAAGAATGGTGGTTGCTTCAAACATACGTTTTACTCTCCAAGGATACTAAGCGCTAATTTAGCATGGATACCATGCCCTAGCTTGACACTGATATCAAAATTGCCTGTTGTTTTAATTGGATGTTCGATTTCAACAGTTTTTTTATCAATTTCGATACCATATTGGTCTTTGAGTTCATGGGCAATTTCATCTTTTGTCACAGCACCAAACAAACTTCCATTGGCACCTAGTTTTCGCTTGAGTGTGAGCTTTAATTCAGCAAGTTTTTTCTCAATAGATTTTAAGTTTGCAAGCTCTTCAGCTTCAGCGGCTGCTTTTTTACGTTGATCTGATTCGTATTTACGAAGCACTTCGTTAGTGGCTAAAAGCGCAAAACCTTTTCCAATCAAAAAGTTTTGACCATAACCGTCTTTTACCTCTTTAAGCTCACCTTTTTTCCCTAAATCTTTCACATCTTTAATCAATAATACTTTCATAATTTATCCTTTACATGTAATGTTTGGTGGCAAGGGAGCATTTTTGAGTTTTTCGCCTCGATACTCCATAATACCACCGTCTAAATGAGCGATTTTTGTAAATCCCATACGTTTTAAAATATGTACCATCTGAAAGGTTCGGCTTGAACTGTAGCAGTACAAGATGATTAAGCTATTTTTGCGCTTTGTTAATTCATCCATCGCTAAATGAATCGTTGATGTAGGTAATAATACATCCGTCCCTTTGATGCAAAGCGCTGAATACTCAGTAATTTCACGAATATCAATTAACAAAAATTCAGCTTTTCCTTTGGCTCGACATGCAAGTAAAAACTGTAACTCTTCCGCACTAATTTCGTGACTTTTAGAGACATTTTGTACCAATTGTATCATACGATCATCTTCCGTTTGAAAGGTAAACATTGATTAGCGTTTACCTTGTTTTTTTCTATTTTTACCGCTAATAATAAAGCGTAATGCATTCAGCTTAATAAAGCCTTCTGCATCTTTTTGGTTATACACTTCGTCCTCTTCAAACGTACAGAATGCTTCGTTGAAAAGATTATTGGTTTTAGAATCTCTTCCAATAACCGAAACATTGCCTTTGTAGAGTTTGAGTTTGACTGTACCGTTGACGCTTTCTTGTGATTTATCGATGGCCGCTTGCATCATTTCTCGTTCTGGTGAGAACCAAAAACCGTTGTAAATTGTTTTGGCATAGCGAGGCATGATCTCATCTTTAAAGTGCGCCGCTTCACGGTCTAACGTAATGCTCTCAATCGCACGATGTGCTCTTAGCATAATCGTACCACCTGGTGTTTCATAACAGCCTCTACTTTTCATCCCCACAAAACGGTTTTCAACGATATCAATACGTCCAATACCATGTTTACAACCAATGGCATTGAGAGTTTCGAGCATCTTAGCAGGACTTAAACGTTCACCATTAAGAGCAACTGGGTCACCTTTTTCATAGGTAAGTTCAATGACTTCTGACTGGTCAGGTGCATTTTCTGGGCTTACAGTCCAACGCCACATATCCTCTTCAGGCTCACACGCTGGATTTTCAAGCACAAGTCCTTCGTAAGAGATGTGAAGCAAGTTTGCATCCATAGAGTAGGGTGACTTACCCGGTTTTTTCTCGATACTGATGCCATTTTTTTCCGCATAAGCTAATAATTTTTCACGAGAGTTCAAATCCCATTCTCGCCATGGTGCAATAATGACTAAATCAGAATTCATGCTCAGGTAACCCATCTCAAAGCGGACTTGGTCATTTCCTTTACCCGTTGCACCATGGCTTACACCATCCGCTCCTACCATTGCGGCAATTTCTGCTTGACGTTTTGCAATCAATGGACGTGCAATTGACGTTCCAAGTAAATACTCACCTTCATAAATGGCATTGGCTCTAAACATAGGAAATACATAATCACGTACGAATTCTTCTTTTAAATCTTCAATAAAAATATTTTCAGGCTTTATCCCTAAAGAGATGGCTTTTTTACGTGCAGGCTCTAATTCTTCACCTTGACCAATGTCGGCTGTAAACGTAACAACTTCACATTTGTATTCATCTTGAAGCCATTTTAAAATGATACTTGTATCTAATCCGCCAGAATATGCTAAAACAACTTTTTTAACACTTTTTTTCATTGCTTTTTCCTCGTGTAAATGTATAAAATATCGTGATAGTAGCGAAACTTTGTAAAAACTTTGCTTATAGGTCAAAGTGCTTTTACATGTAAAAACCAAAAAAGCAAGTTTAAATAATGTTTTGATAAAATGAAGCACAAATCATACCAAAGAGCATTTTGATGAGAGTGGATAAATTTTTAAACAGTGTCAATATTACTAAGCGCCGTGCGGTATCAGAAGATATGTGTAAAAATGGCGTTATATCTGTCAATGGCAGTGTTGCCAAGCCTGCTAAAGATGTCAAAGTGGGTGATATTATCACCGTGAACTATTTAGAACGCGTGATTAAATATGAAGTTTTACAGATACCAGAAACGAAAACCATACCGAAAACAAAACAAGATGACTACATAAGGGAAGTAAAATGAATTACGCACAAGCGTATGAGCGCTTTGATGCTCTTTTTGAAAATAAACTCACCGAAGATGAAGCAAGAGCACTTTTAATCGAATTGTATGAGCGTGGTGAAAATGATGAAGAGATAGCAGCAGCAGCAAAAGTGATGCGTGAACACAGTGTGAGGCTTGATTTAAGTGCACTCTTGCGTGATGAAATTATCGATGTCGTAGGAACAGGAGGCGATAAGAGTGGCACGTTTAATATCTCCACCACAACCTCCATCGTTTTAGCAAGTCTTGGTTGTAAAGTAGCAAAACATGGCAGTGGTTCCGCTACCTCGCTTTCAGGCAGTGCGGATGTATTAAAAGCGCTTGGGCTTAACCTAAATTTAAGCGTTGAAAAGCAGATAAAAATGCTAGAAACGTGTGGCTTTGTCTTTATGTTTGCGATGAATCATCATCCGTGTATGAAGCATATTATGCCTATTCGTAAAAGCCTAAGCCATCGCACCATTTTCAATATGCTAGGTCCCCTTGCCAATCCAGCCAATGCCCAAAAACAGATGATAGGCGTTTTTCATGTGGAGTACATCGAGCGTTTTGCAAAAGCGCTTCAAACGTTGGGTACGAAAAAAAGTATTGTGCTTAGTTCTCGTGATGGTTTGGATGAAATTGGTCTTGCCACCACATCACATTACATCCAAATTGAAAATAACGCAATGGTTGAAGGTGAAATCGACCCACAAGCTTTAGGTTTTAAACTGGCTCCCCTTGAGGCAATAAAAGGGGGAGAGAGTGCTCATAATGCAGATATCACACGCTCTATTTTGCAAGGAAGTGAAAAAGGAGCAAAACGTGATGTCGTACTCTTAAATGGTGCGTGTGCTTTGATGATTGATGGCAAAGCTAGAGATATGCAAGAAGGCATTGAAATGATGCGCTTTGCACTGGAGAGTAAAAAAGCCTGGGACAAACTAGGTGAAATCATAAAGCTTTCTTATCTGATATGAGTAAAACCTATGAAAGAGTGTGCGATTTAGCACAATTACAGAACTTAGTCAAAGAGGTTATGTACGATGTTGGTGATGATGGAATTATTTTATTACGAGGGAATTTAGCGAGTGGAAAGACCGCTTTTGTAAAAGCCTTTGCAAAAGCCATGGCTATCAAAGAAGATATCTCCTCACCCACATTTTCTATTTTAAATGAGTACGAAGAAAAGCTTTTTCATTATGATATTTATCAGTGTGGCGTAGAGGGTTTTTTACAAAGTGGACTGGTAGAAAAGTTAGATTGCAAGGGATATCATCTCATCGAATGGGGAGAGAGTACTTTTGAGACGCTTTTACACCATTTTGGGATTGCTTATTCAACCATTGATATAAAAACAGAGTCATCAAAACGACGATACAAGGTAAACATTCATGCATACGCTTAAAGTGGATAAACTAGAAAAAATCATTAAAAAAACGCAAATCATCAAAGGTGTTTCACTGGAAGTTAAAAGCGGTGAAGTGGTAGGGCTTTTAGGACCTAATGGCGCTGGAAAAACAACGATGTTTTATATGATTTGCGGGCTTATTGATCCAAGTTTGGGAGAAATCTATTTTGACAACCAAAACGTGACTAAAATGCCTTTACATGTAAGAGCAAAATTGGGCATTGGGTATTTGCCACAAGAGTCAAGTATTTTTAAAGATTTGAGCGTTGAAGATAACATTATGTTGGCTGCTGAGATTGTTTATCCTAAACAAGAAGAGGCGATGAAACGTGTGGAAGAGCTCTTAAATCTTTTAAATATTGAGCCTATTCGCAAGCGAAATGGTGTGAGCCTGAGTGGTGGGGAGAGAAGACGTTGTGAAATCGCACGTTCTTTAGTCTTGCAACCTAAATTTTTACTGCTTGATGAGCCTTTTGCGGGTGTTGATCCTATCGCTGTTTCAGATATTCAAAATATTGTCAAAGAGCTAGCCAAGCTCAATATTGGGGTTTTAATAACAGACCATAATGTCCGAGAAACGTTAGCCATTTGCGATAGAGCCTATGTTTTGAAAGATGGGACACTTCTAGCGAGTGGAAAAGGCTCAGAAGTTGCTGAAAATAAATTGGTCAAGACCTATTATCTTGGCGAAGATTTTAGGTTTTAGGAGTATTTGATTGAAACTTAGAGTTTCCAATACGCAAACCACAAAACAAAAATTTTCCTCCACTTTGCGTGGATGGTTGCCGATTTTACAAGCAAATCTGGACAGTTTGTCGGAGTCTTTAGAGCCTTTTGTTCAGGAAAACCCTTTTATAAGTATTGCGCATGGCAGTGAGCGTGAAGATAAAAAATTTGAGAAAAAAAGCTTTTTTTCTACACTTTCCAAAAATTCTGTTACGAGTACCATCGAAGCACTCACGTTAGATAAAAAATCACTGTTTCAAACATTGCATGAACAAGTTAATCCGCCTCTTTTCCCAACTATTAAATCACAAAATATTGCGTATGAAATTATTGAAAATATTAATTCAGAGGGGTATTTTGAGAGTGAAGCATTACCAATTATCGCTCAAAAATTAGACGTGAGCGTATCGGAAGTCGAAAAGATTCGCCAACGTTTTGCGTATCTGGAGCCTATCGGTGTGGGGGCAGTTGGTTTGAAAGAAGCTTTTTTATTTCAACTGGGCGACATGGACGTTGAAGAGAGTTTGTACCCGCTTGTTGAAACCTTGGTTTTTCATTTTGAGTCTATCGAGTCTTACAATAAAGAACCTCGCTTTCAAGAAGCCCTTAGTGTGATTAAAAAATTTCGAAATCCTCCTGCTGTTGATTTTTTAGAAGATGAAAAAGAGGTTATTCCCGATATTTTCGTTTATCAAAAAGAGGGTTCTATTGAAGTGCATTTAAACGATGATTATTACCCTGAGATTATTATTGATACCGAAGGTGTGGATGAAAGTCATGCGTTTGTTTCTCAAAAAATCAAAGATGCTAAAGATTTGGTTGATGCTTTAGAGATGCGTAAAGCAACACTTTATAAAATCGGATTGATGATTGTTGAATACCAATATGATTTTTTCATGGGAAAATCCATCAAGCCTATGAAACTCAAAGACTTAGCTGATGATTTAGGTAGAAATCCTTCAACTATTTCACGTGCCATCGCAAACAAATACCTCTCATGCTCTCGTGGTGTTATTCCATTAAAACAATTTTTTGCAGCGGCATTGGAAGAAGAGATATCAAATAGTGCCATTAAAGAGTATATGCTAGAACTTGTAAAAAAAGAGAATCGCTTAAAGCCGATGAGTGATTTAAAATTGCTAGAGCTTATTGAGCAAAAATTTGAGATAAAAATGGTACGAAGAACCATCACAAAGTACCGTCAGCAGTTTAATATTGCCAGTTCTTCAGAGCGTAAAAAGCTCTACACGCTTAGCTCTTAAGCAATCAAAACTTCCTTTTCACGAAAATGCATCTTTAGCATTTCGTACGCATTTTGTATCTCTTGAAATTTCGCAATATACTTTACATGTAAATCTCCATCGTACAAGCCACAACTGTCAGGATGATACTTTTTAACTAAACGCAGATAGTTTTGACGAATGATTTCAAAGGAATCCTCCGCACGACATCCCAGCACGCCAAAATATTCTTCCAAAAGTGAAAAGAGTGCATTGTGGTGCGAACGCCTGATTTTTCTCGATAAAAGACTTTTGGTGTACGAAACTAAAACTTTTTCATCATAATTAAAAGCGACAAAACACCCAAAAAGCTCTTTTTGTAAAAGAAGCTTGTGGAGTAAATGTGCTGTGATATCTGCATTTGGATAGAGTGTGAGTGTCGCTGTTTTAGGGCGAATTCGCACCAAGTGGTCTTTAAAATAGTTTTTAAGGTAGCTTGTAAAAAGAGGCTGATGCATACCTAAATGAAACACAACAGCATAGTTGTCTTCTATTGAGACATCAATGTGCATTTTTTGTAACACTTGATTGGATTTAAATAATGAGAGTTTGATGCTTTTATCTGTGGCATTTTCTATCATATGCGCTTTTTGCTCATCTCCCGTTTTACGCAGGAAAATTTTGCTTAGAAGCTTTAGAAAATAACGTCTTTGTGGTAACTCATCTTCGTGTTTAAAAATGATGACTTTATTTTTACGACCTATCTTCTTTTGAAAATTTTTGTCGGCCAAATTTTGAAGATAGTAAAATGTTTTAGCATCTTCTTGAATTGAAACAGCTAGCATGTCATGTGAGAGTGAAAGGTTCATCCACAATCCTTTAGAAAAAGTTACTTTTCTAAAGCAAAAAGAGTTCCAATGTTAAGACCAAATGGTATCTTCATCTAAGGTTGGATTGCCTTGTAGAATTTGATAAGGGGAATACTTTGCTTTATAGGAGAGACTTTGACACTCTTTAACATAGTAGCCTAGATAAATCCACTCCAAACCATACTCTTTTGCTAAAAGAATCTGTTCATAAATGGAAAGTCGTCCTAAAGAGAGGTGTTCAAAATCAGGGTCATAATAAAAATAGATAGAGGAGATACCATCATCTAAGAAGTCTATCAAGTCAACACCTATGAGTTTTTCACCATGAAAATACAGCACTTCCTTGCCAAAATTATGGGCACCTGTGACATAGAGTTCGTGATAGCTTTGAGGCTTTAGCTGATAGTATTGCCATCCTCGTTTTTGTTCCATATGTTTATGATACTTATCATACAGCGCCAAATGTTCAGTACTTAGTGTTGGCGCTTGAATGACATAACGAAGCCCCTCAGCTTTTTTAAAGACACGTTTTGCTGAACGAGAAAATTGGTAATTTTGGACATCGATGCGAAGATTTAAACACTCTTTGCAGTTAGGACATTGCGGTCTTGAATAATAACGCCCAAAACGTCTCCATCCTCGCTCAACCAATGCTTGATTAAGCTCCATCGTGACATTTTCAATGTATTTGTATTCCATGCGTGTACGGAGCTTATCCAGATACGAACATGCCGTTTCAAGTGTTGAAAATTCTATAATACGAGGAAATGAAGGCATGATTTACGAAATCTTTTTTACACCAGAAGTTTTCATAAACATAACAAATTGTTCTTGAAGGTTTCGCTCTTTTTCTTTAATCTGATCTTCAATGAGTTTTTCTTTAGAGTTTTTTTCTTCTTTATTCATCTTTTCTTTGATTGACTTGAGGTCATCAAATAAGTTACTTTGCATATTTAAATCCTATCTGGTAAGTAAAATTAAGGAGTTGATTATAGCAAAATATATTGAAAGTTTAGGAGTGTTACATTCTAAGAACTTTAGGGTGGTACCTGAGGCCGGACTCGAACCGGCACATATCTCTATACTAGATTTTGAGTCTAGCGCGTCTACCAATTTCACCACTCAGGCACATTATTTTAAAGAGTTGAAAGTGTACAAAAAAAAAGCTTAAACATCAGTAAAAACTGAATGTTTAAGCTTTTGAAAAAACAAATAACTATTTTGCAACAGCGTCTTTAAGTTTTTTACCAACTTTAAATTTAACAGCAGTTGTTTTAGCAACATCTACTACTTTATCTGTACCTGGAACTCTAGCTTTTCTAGCAGCACGAACTGCTGTACTAAATGTACCAAAACCGATAAAGCTTACATCTTTACCTGCAACCAACGCCTCTGTGATTGATTCAAGAGCAGCATCAACAGCTTTTTGGCTATCTTTCTTAGAAAGACCTGTTTTTTCAGAGACCGCTTGGATAAATTCCGCTTTTTTCATTGCCCATTCCTTATAAAAGTATTGTAATGGGAGGATTGTACAATTTTTTTTTAAAAAAGACAATATTTTTGAGATATAAATTAAAGAATGAGCCCAAAAAGTCGATATTTTGCACAAGGAATTAAATTTGCTTATCTGATTTAAGACGTTTAAGGGGGAAATTATGCGCGTTACCAATACTCTTTTTTACAGTACATCTGTTACCGAGCATCAAAGTGCAATGAAAAAGCTCTATGATATCGACAAACAGCTTGCTTCTGGAATGAAAATTCAAAATAGCTTTGAAAATAGCAGTGTTTATGTAGATACAATGCGGCTTAATTATGAAATAGCAACATTAGAGCAAACCAAAGAGTCAAGTTCAAAAGCACAAACATTTGCACTTAATACTGATTCTACGCTCAATCAGATGGAAAAAGCGTTAGAGCAGTTTAAGACAAAACTCATACAAGCAAACAGTGGCGTACAATCTTCAACCAGCCTCAATGCAATAGCTGATGAGTTAGAAGGAATTAAAAAGCATTTGGTAAGCCTAGGCAATACTTCTATCAACGGTCAATTTCTTTTTTCAGGTACAGCACTTTTACAAAAACCTTTAGACAATAATGGCGAGTATCTTGGTAATAATGAAAGCTTAACCGCATTGATTGGTTCAGGCGTAGAGCTCCCTTATAATATTGATGGAAATTCTCTTTTTTTAGGGCTTGACAATGATTACAATCGCGTTATATCAACCAATGTTTCTATGCTCAATCAATCAAAACTTAACCCCAGTACGATGGTTGAAGAAAATGAAAATTTGTCCTCTGCAAAAGTTTACTTAACCGCTTCAGATACAATTAGAGATCTTGTCGGAGACACTAATACAAATACGACGGATGACCCAAAACCAGTTTTCTATCTTTCAGGGCGAAAAAGTGATGGAACAACATTCGCCGAAACAATTGCCATAGATAGTACGTCAACAGTTTCAGATTTATTGGAAAAAATTGGTAACGCTTATGGTAATACTTCAAGCAATAAAGTTGTTGATGTTTCCATGAATGCAAGAGGTCAAATAGAAATCAAGGATTTAAAACAAGGGAATCAACTTTTGGAAATGAATCTTTTTGGGGCAGTAGATCGCAGTGCTGGTGCTGGTTTAACGGGTGATGCTTTGCAAACTATGAACAGCGATAACTTATTGTTAAAAGACAATGTTGATATTATTGATTTTCAAAAGAGTAATTTTGGGACAACATTATCTTCTCCTGATTTAACGATGCGTGCAAAAACTATTAATGCAACACAATTTAGCCTTGATTTTCCTGTTGAAATTAGTAGTGGCATAACGATTACGACAGCAACAGATTTGATAGACCTTTTTCCCTCAGATGTTGACCATTTAGAAATCGCTGGAACACGATTTCCTGTTGCAGGTTCACTTAGTGGTCTCAAAGTTCAAGATTTACTAACTGCTATACCTGGCAGTAGCTTAAGTAATAATCAACTGATAGTTACATCTGATGTCACTATCACTTCTTTTAATGCTTCGAATGCTCCAGCAAAAGGAAATTTACTTCCAGATAGTATTAATTATACACGAAGAGGCTTTGAAAAAGAGGGGAACGAACTTCATGGAAATATCTCTCAAATTATCAAATCAAATAATGCCTATGCAACAGCTTCTACAAAGCTTATTGATGTTGCAGGAGTCAGT
>JAGOZL010000105.1 GCA_018058685.1 Sulfurospirillum sp. | reverse complement strand
GAGGTGTAGAGCTTTGTTTGTTTAGCTATCTCTAAAAAGTAAAAAGGAGTCACTACTTTTCCATCATCAATCATGCGCATCAATGCTTCGTACTTAACGACGGCACCGGCTGCATTATCGTAAATAAGCTGAAAATAGGGGACTATGTTATCTTTTTCCAAAGCATCACGTATCTTTTGTGTCCAGATGAGATTGTTTTTTTGAATTGTATCTAACCCTAATGATTCTGTATAAAGCAAATGCGTCTTGTGTTCTTTTTTAGCCATCTGCATCGCCATGGTAGCCGTTTTAAAAAGGTCTGAAGCATTTTCGCAGGTGATACTGGCTGTAAAATTTAACCGTATATTTTCATGATTACATGTAAAGGTTTGCGAATTTAGATTTTCAATCAACCCATAAACTCTTTCTAAAAAAATATCCCTAGCCACATCGCTCGATAAAATGGCAAAGACATCCGCTTGCAAATGATAAACATGACAGAAAGGATTAACGTTACACCACTGAACCAAATACCCTGCAACTTCTTGCAACAATGCATCTCCCATTTCGTAGCCATAAAAATCATTGATTTGGCTAAAATTGTCAATATCCAACAAAAGCAAACAAGGAGCGTTAAAATTGGCTATATCTCTAAGAAGTTTTAAACGATTAAAACATCCCGTAAGAGCATGGGTTGTTGCCATCAGTTGGAGTGTTTGCTGCTGTTCAATGATTTGTGAGACATCATGGCGTATCGCGATAAACTCAACAATCTCTTGACGTTCATTTAAAATAGGGGTAATGGTAGCATCTATCCAATAACTTGAGTCATCTTTTCGACGATTTTGAATAATACCTCGCCACGTCTGCTTTGCTAAAATCGTTTGCCATAGTTGTTTAAATGTAGCAGCAGGCTGATCGGGATGCCTTAGCATTGAATGAGCCTTCCCTAAAAGTTCCTCTTTTGTGTACCCGCTGCCAAGGCAAAAGGCATCATTGACATACGTAATGATGCCTTTTTTATCTGTTTTAGAAACGCTCGAAGCGTTATCAATAGCACATTTATAACTTTCAAGAAGTGCAACACTATTTTGTAGGGTTTTCGTTTTTTCAGCAACTTTTGCTTCAAGCATATGTTGCACTGAATTAAAATAACGCAAAAGGTAGAGTGCTAGGACAACAACACTAATAGAAAGTAGTAAGTTATAGAAGATATTTTCAAACAGATGCTCATCAAACTCTTTTTTGATTTGCTCAAAGGGTACCTGAACACTTACAATGCCTCGAAGATCTCCAATCGTATAATCATACGCTTCGCTGTAGCGCTTTTGGATAAAATCGGGTGCTTTTTCTTTTGCGCCATGGCAGGTAAGACAAGGCTGGGTAATGCGAAGCGGTGTTGCGTACTGATAAAAACCCTCTTCGTAAACATAGTACTCTTCGGCTTTTGGATTCTCTTTGAAATAACGAATGGCTTTTAGCTCATATGCATCGGCACTATTGAGAGGATTTCGTGGTCGATCGGAAACTGTTTTGGTGCGAATATCAAGGGCGTTGTACTCTGAAAACTGTTTCATAATCGGATAAGAACTAAAAGCAGGCAAGCCCTTTAAACTCTCTTCATTAAGAAGAATTGAGCCTTTTTCATACAAATTGAGATAATAAGCACGATGTGCCGACATAAATGCTTTTAATGTACTTGCTTGTTTATACGTAAACTGTTCAAGCGCTGCTGTATTGGCATGGTAATTGATCATAATGCGCACAAAGACTATCAGAATAAATACCAAAGGAAGATATACGATAGCCTTTCTGGGTTGTAAAAATTTCATTGCATATCGTCCTATGCTTCTTGAATCATCGCATCAATAATATCAAAAAGCTCTTTACTCGCTTCCTCGGCTGATGAAAAAGCATTAATAACCACGTTAATGTCACTTAAACAGTTACCACTTTTTACACATTCAATGGCTTCAATAGCAGATTGATGTACTTTGGCATGCACCGCGTCAATTTGATTAAAACTTCGGGTATGACCAAACAACGCTTTACCTTTTCCTTCTTTCCATTGTCCAAAGCGACAGGTTTTATGCGTGCTCAAGGCTACGTCTTTATTATTGAAAACGCCATCATAGGCTGATATTTTAAAAAGAACGTGATCAAGCTTTGCCAAATTGGCAAAAAGTTCATAAGAGACCTGATTGGTGTTTTTTTGAATGGTAGTGCTTCCTTGCATGAGTGTTTCCAGTTTGGATGTAAATGCATCCAAGTTAGATGATGAGCCAAGAGCTTCTCGCTCAAGTTTTTCGCTATCATCATGCATCACAGAGGCATTTTGTTTTAAAACATTAATGCTGACTTCTACCTCTGAAGTCGCTCTTTGCGTTCTTTCTGCTAATTTTCTCACTTCATCAGCCACAACAGCAAAGCCTCGTCCATGCTCTCCTGCACGCGCGGCTTCTATGGCAGCATTGAGCGCCAATAGATTGGTTTGGTCGGATATATCTTTAATGAGTGTAATGACTTCGGAAATATCTTTAACACTGCTGTTTAAATTTTCAGCCGTTGTGCGCAAATCATTAGCCATATGGATAATGGAATCTGTGTTGAAAATAGAGTTAACATTTTGCCTTACATCCAAAATCGTCGAACCAACCCTTTTATTCAGGGTATCGATCTCTTCAAGTCCTGACATATTGGACTCAATGCCATGCTGTATTTTTTGAATGTTATCAATACATCCTGCCGAGAGATTGTGTGTGAGTGCATTTTTAAGTTTGTTTTCTTGAAAAGTGTTTTGAAACGATACGTGCTCTTGTGACAATCGTTCATTTTCGTGACGTAAGCGTTCGTTATCACGCCTGCACTGCTCAAACTCTTTTTTTAAATTTTCGTAAACATCTTTGTCAATACTTTCTCGCTTACTCCAAAACATATGTTTTCTCCATAACAATTTTAAGAAGCGCTCATTATATCTTCCCCCCCCCCACCTGTCAATGGGAGAAATCAATTTCTATGCAATATTGCAACGATGATTACACTATTTCACAACTCTACGCTTCTTTTTTAGGGTGGAAGCTTGGTTAATAAAACTTATGAATATTTTCCATAATGTCTTGAAACTCTAAAGAAGGGTCTTTTGCATGTAAAAAGGCTTGAAGATGCGCAAACGATGCTTCCATACCGCCCTCTTTTTCCACCGCCAAAAGCTCTTTGTATAAGGCCTCTATAATTTCAACCACATCTTTGGGTGCTGCTTTTCGAAAGGCTTTGTAGCCAAAGATTTCACCACTGTCCAAATCACGGTTAGGCTCAAATGTGGTAAACACCCAATAATAGCGTCCATCTTTTGCCAAGTTTTTCACAAGGGCTAAGATATCTTTACCATTTTGTATGCGTTCCCACATCACTTTAAAAACAATGCGTGGCATATCAGGATGACGAATAAGGCTGTGGGGCTGACCTATAAGCTCTTCTTTCGTATACCCACTGATTTCCACAAAATAGTCATTGGCAAATTCGATAATGCCATGTTTATCCGTTCTACTCACCAAATAACGTTTTGATCAAGCGTTATTGCTTCATCACGAGGAATGGGTCGTTTCATTGTGCACTCCTTTGGTTATGCTGTTTTAAATTCGGCAAGTGCAATGCTTAAACTCTGTGCCAAATTTGCCAAATGACCTGATGCAGCAGCAATTTCTTCAACGCTTCGTGCATTGGAACTTGAGAGGCTGTTGATAATGTTTATTTTTTGAATGATGGCCTCATCCACTAACACCATATTGGCTTTGGTTTGAGAGGCGATATCGTTGGTAGCTTGAACACTTTCATCCAGCATTAAAACCGCTTCGTCCGTTTGGTTGGAAACCGTTTGTGATAAATCACACAAAGCGTTGACGCGTTGGGTATTGGTATTCATTTGCCCGCTAATATCATGAATGGATTGGACAATGACGTTGACCGTGGCATTGGTTTCTATCAAACTTTTTTGGGTTCGCTCCGCCAATTTTCGGACTTCATCTGCTACTACCGCAAAGCCTCTTCCGTGTTCTCCGGCACGCGCTGCTTCGATAGCTGCATTGAGGGCTAAAAGATTGGTCTGGTCCGCAATATCACTGATGACATCCAAAACAGATTTGACTTGCGATGCTTCATTGGCTAAATGATTGAGTCTATCGTTCATTTGTGCTTCATCCTGTGCAGTTGTGTTTAAATCAGCAATCGTTTCATGCAAAGAGTTTTGCGCTGCATTTAAACTTTTTTGCGCTTTTAGGACAATCGCTTCGACGGCTTGCGAATTTTTATTGGCTTCTTGCATTTGTGCTAAAACCTTTTGGGCATCTTCCGTGGTTTGCAAGACAACACCGGCTTCTTCTTCGGCTCTTCTGCCGATCTCATGGCTGGTACTGGAGAGCTCTTCTGCAACGGAGGCATTTTCAGAGGCATTATCTTTTGCTTGAACAATGGTCCGCGCTATTTCATTTAAAAGTGCATTAAGACGATTCATTGTCTCTTGGATTTCATCGTTTGCCCCTGTTTCAACCTTTACATGTAAGGATTTGGTTTGACCAATAAAATCCATTCCTTTTTTGGCATTTTGTACAGAGGTCTGGATGCTTCGTGTGATAATGATAAACAATGCAAGCACAAAGAGTGAAATAAGTGTTAATAACCCTTTTGCAACTGTTTCTGTTTTATTGATATTGTCAAAATTTACTTTTTTGACACCTTCGGACAAACTGTCTGTCAGTTTCAAAATAGCATCAAACGAGGTAGCGGACTCTTTGGTTAAAACTTTAAATTCCCCTGCTTCTTTGGGATGCTCTTGTTCAAAACTTGGTGCATTGACACGCATCCCAAATGTTTTAATCGTATTTATCCGTATCGTATTTAATTGATGCCATGCTTCTAAATCTTTTTTAAG
>JAGOZL010000104.1 GCA_018058685.1 Sulfurospirillum sp. | reverse complement strand
GACGCTGGCAGCGTCGAGGTCAGCGGTTCGATCCCGCTATGCTCCACCACGATACTTCGATTTTATCTTCTCACCTCATTATTTATTGTATGTAAGGAAACACACACTCATGGGAAAAATGATCAATAACAGCGTTAAAATGGAAAATGGCTACAAGCTCGCAGGGCTTTACAATCAGCAAAAAAAAGTCATCATCGCTTCACAAAAGCAACGAGAAAGCGAACAAGGCGAGGTCAACTCCGATAAAGCTAAGATGAGCGATGCTCAAAGGGCAAAGGCAAAAGCAAAAGCGAAAAAAGCCAAACAGGATCGTAAAAGAAATAAATAACCATGGAAATCTCACTCTGGACATACCTTGTTGCCATTACACTTTTGACCATCACACCGGGTGTTGACACGATGATGGTGCTACGCAATACTTTGCGTGGTGGCGCAAAAGATGGTTTAGTGTCAAGCTTGGGGATTTGTTTAGGTCTTTTTGTTCATGCGACACTCTCAGCGGTAGGAATTTCAGCGATATTACTCTATTCTGCCACAGCTTTTACGGTACTTAAGACCATAGGGGCATGTTATCTTTTGTGGCTTGGATTTTCAGGGATAAAATCTTTTTGGTACGCACGTTACAAAACACACGAATCAACGCCAACACATCTTCTTTTTAACGTATGGCGCTCTCTTCGAGAGGGATTTTTATCCAATGTGCTTAACCCAAAAGCGATTATTTTTTATATGGCATTTTTACCGCAGTTTATTGACCCAAGTCACTCAGCTCTGGGTCAATCTTTGTTTTTAGCTCTTTTACACTTTATAGTAGGAACGCTTTGGCAGGGCATTCTTGTTTATATGATTTGCTCTGCCAATCGTTTTATGCTGAGTCCTCGTGTGCGACAAAGTCTTGATCTTTTTTCAGGCATTGTGATGCTTTTGTTAGGTGTTCGTCTTTTACTGGAGAGACGTTAAGCCAATATTTTTGCAAGCGATGACTCAACGGTAGGATAGGTAAATACAAATCCTTTATCGAGCAATGCTTTAGGGTGCGCTTCTTTACTGTCTAACAAAACAACCGCACCTTCTGAAAAAAGCATCTTAATAATAAACGAAGGCAGTGGAAGCCATGTTGGACGTTTCAATGCTTTTCCTAACGCTCTGGTAAAATAAAAATTCGTGACGGGTTTTGGAGCGCTTGCGTTATAAATACCCTCAAGTTTTTGCTCAAGCACAAAGCGGTAGATACGAACCAAATCATCAATGTCTATCCAGCTCATCATCATCAAGCCATTGCCGATGATGCCGCCCATATACGCTCTAAAAGCGGGCAACATCTTCTCCAGTGCGCCACCGTCTTTCCCAAGCACAACGCCAAAACGCAGTATGGTCGTTCGCTTTTTACATGTAAGCGCTTCCGCTTCCCAATCACGGGCTAATTGTCCTAAAAAATCATCCCCAAGTGTGGTGCATGATTCATCGCATTTTTGATTATTGGGGTAAATGCCAACTGCTGATGTAGAGATAAAATGCTCGACCTCACTTTGGTTGATGGCTTCGACGATTTTACGTGTGATATCAATGCGGCTTGAACGTAACACTTTTTTATAATCTTCATCCCAACGTGCTGCGATGGGAGCACCTGCTAAATTGAAAACCGCATAAACACCTTGAAGTTTTTCAACAATACGCTCAACACTGTCATTGCGCTCTATCACCACCACATCGGGAAACTCTTTTTTTAAAGCACTCGCGACAAATCCGCTGGCTCCACTCATCGCTATTTTCATGGTTCTCTCCCTAATAATTTTTGACGTACTTTTGGGTCACTCATATTTTCACCACGAAGCATCTTAAGACGCATTTCATCAAAACCGATGCTTCCCTCTTTTGCGTTTTCATACACGCCAAAGCCATACTCCATAGGTGTTACTTCACTAAGGGTATAATGTGCTCTAAACGCATCAACATAGCGCTGTGTATCGAGGCTAAATGCCCAAATGACCATCTGCTTAGGCTCTATTTTTTGATCTCTTAACCACAAAACAACACACCCAATATCATCAAAAAAGAGCGTTTTTCCCTTCTCGTCAACCACTTGTGCAGTGTGTTTTTTCCCCACCAAATACATATGACACTGCGGACATTGTACCTGATTATCTTCAAAGTCCAAAGGTGTTTTTTGGCGATTGATAATCTCAGAGGGGTGTTGATGTTTTACATGTAATCCATAAAATAACCCACCCAATGCCAAAAGCGGGAAAAGGACTAAAATCGCCACCCAGATTTTTTGTTTCACAACCATACTCCATTTTTTAGATAATACATCAGAGGATATAACGAGACAACACCCACATAAAGCCCATTAAAAAAGAGTGAACGCTTAAACCATACCCCTTGTTCTTCATGGCTTATCACCTGCAATAAAGCACCCCCCATACCTGAAAATGTTCCTATAAAAAGCGTGGTGTATAAAAGATATCCCACCCCGTAATACTCTTTTTGCAATAAACAAAACGGACAGCGATGGGTGGGAAGTTCATACACATAGGTGCTAAAAAAAACAATGAGCGAAATAATGGCAAAGATAAGAAAGAAGCTATTGGCAAAAATCATCAAAAACGTATTTTTAAGTCTGTACGCAACCAGCACAAGCCCTGCAAAAAAATAAAAAAAGCCCACCCATACTAGCGCATCTACTTTAAACAATAACGATGTATAAGAGCTACTCGCCGCCGAAAAGAGGGTTCCGCAACAGCTGACGATTTTGCTGATATTTAAAGACGAAAAGAAAAGAATCTCCAGTGAAATTTCAGCGATTAAAGGGATAAACAAAAGGATAAAAAGCCACAATTTCATTCTCGTATACGGCATCAGGATATGCTTCATATCGGCATGATGCACCAAAAGCCAAAAGCCAAAACCATAAAGATTGATGAGTTTTAAAGTGGTAAGATAAAAGCCAAAATCCACCGCATTGACCACACCTGTTGCGCACATCGCTCCTGTAATGATGTCGGAGAGTTTATCGAGCGTGTAGATGAAAAATAAAAAGAGCGGTAACTTGATGATGAATAGATACTTGATAATCACGCTCACCAGATAAGAACGCTTTTCCAACGTATACTGCAAGGCAGTTGTTGCACACGCATCCCAACGCCACACCATTCCCAAAGAGACAGCAAACGCCACAGTGCCTAAGAGCAAAAAAAGTATGTCAAGCGTTAAAAGTGCAATGATTTCAGGTGTTAAAGTCATGAGACGATGCATCCATTTTTAAGCTCAACCACCCTATCCACAAAAGACTGTTCCACCACCAGCGCATCATGCGTCGCAATCACGATGCTCACCCCTTTGTTTTTAAGCATCTCAAAATACCCCATTAAGGAAAGCGAAAGTGCCACATCTAAATTAGCTGTTGGCTCATCCGCTAAAAGAATCTTAGGTGAGCACACCAACGCCCTTGCTATGGCGGTTCGTTGTTGCTCTCCACCTGAGAGAAGCTTTACATGTAAATGCGCTTTATGCGAAATAGAAAACTGTTCCATCACGTTTTGCACCTTCTCTTTGGCTTCGTGCAAAGGAAGATTAAACGGAATAAGAGGCGCTAAGATATTCTCTTCGACACTAAGGCTTGGAATCAAATGGTACTTTTGAAAAATAAACCCTATCGTCTCTCTACGAAATTGCGCACTGTGCGCTTCAGGTAGCTTTGCGATGGCCTTACCGTCCACTTCAATATACCCAGACGTTGGCTTTTGAAGCCCTGCGATTAAAGAGAGTAGCGTACTCTTACCACTCCCACTCGCTCCTTTTAAGACCACACACTCACCTTTTTTTACATGTAAATCTATCTCACGCAAAGCATCAAAAGTGGTATCGGCTTGTTCAAAGCTTTTAAAGACATCTTGAAGTAGTATCATCGCATCACCTCATCCGCATCAAGGCTTGCCGCTTTCCATGCAGGAATAATAATCGCCGCGAGATAAATAGGCACGCTTAAAAAGAAAAGAAGGACGATTGAGCCTATATCGACACTAAAAGAGAGCGCAAAAGGAGGTTTGAGTGTTGAATAGCCCATGAAAATTTCACGCAGTAAGGGTGCTTGCAAACCGTAAACATACCCCAAAGAGAGCACTAGAGCGATGATAAACGCACTCAAACATACCACCAAACCCTCATAAAATTTCTGCGTGATAATCTCATCCATGCCCCATCCCAATGCTTTTAAAATGCCCACCTCTCGTTTTTCCTCAGAACTTAAACCACTTGTTCGCTCAAACAGTATCATAAAAAAGGTAAAGACACTGACCACAAAAAGACTCAAGAAAAATCCGCTCTTATAATCAAAAATATTTTGATAACTCACCCTTAAATCCTCAGTCGTAACGGCTCTTACATCAGGGTAACGTTGGGTGATTTTTTGAGCTATTGTCGCAACTTCTTTTGGGTTTGAAACGCTAACGACGATGTCGGTGGCTTTGTTTTTATCCATACCAAAAATCTCATACGCACTTTTTTGAGGCAGTAAAATCATGTCATTGCTCAAAAGGCGTACTGAACTTTCAAAAACCCCTGCGATATGTTGCCTCTTCCACTCACCTGTTGCGGTGACAAAATTAAAAAAGTCCGTGTAATAATTTTCTGACAAAATCTCTTTAACACCCGATCCTACAACCATCCCATCGCTTTTTTCAAGTGCTTTTACATCCAGATTATCGACCACATTTTGAAGCTCTTGGGTGTACTGTTCGCTAAACGCCTCCACACCCATCACCGTAAAATTGACCCCTGCGGGTTTAAAATAGTAGTACCCCCACACACGCGGAATGGCACTTTTTACCCCTTCAATCGTTAAAATCTCTTCCGCCAAACGCACATCAATATCGCTTTGTTTGCCTGCACGAATGCGCTGTAAAGTTATCTGAGGTAAGCTGT
>JAGOZL010000035.1 GCA_018058685.1 Sulfurospirillum sp. | reverse complement strand
TTGACACTCTCACCCACTTGCGCGGCAAGTTCACGTGTCGGAGTTAAGATAAGTACGCGGATAGGGTTTTTACCTTTGATGCGAGGTTGTTTAGAGAGAAGTTCTAAAATAGGTAAGGTAAATCCAGCGGTTTTGCCCGTTCCTGTTTGTGCGCCTGCTAAGATGTCACGTCCTTGTAAGATCGCAGGAATGGCTTTTTCTTGAACAGGGGTTGGATGGGTATAGCCTTCTTCATGGACGGCTTTTAAAAGAGGTTGGCTTAAGTGTAAGTCTGAAAATAACAAAATAGGGTTCCTTTGGAAAAATAAGAAAGAGATGAAGATAACGCCCAAAATATATGGGCGTTATAAAACCAGACTTCTTGCAAAACGGCAAGAATGTTTTTATTATAAAAGTATACCTCGAATCATATAATAAAAGACAGCGGATAAGAGTGCAGAAGCAGGAACGGTAATTAACCATGCCGCAATAATCATCTTTAGGGCTGAACGCTTAACTAATTCATGCTTTTTAACGGCTTTAAGCGCTTTTTTCTCTACTTTACTCAGTTCTAATTCACCTTCATAGATTTTATGAATGAGTGCTTTTTCTTCGTTGATTTTTGTCATAAGGCTTTTAACCAAAAGTGGGTCAACTTTTTTGAGTTTTCCGAACGACTCTAGTGAGTGTTTGTACTCCTCAAGTTTTTCCATCTCTTCATCAAGCTTAATTTGGCGAATATCGACTTCAACTTCTTTAACACGATCACGCATGAGGTATTCACGCAAGAAACCGACACCAAAAACAGCACCAACAGCAATATGTGTGGAACTGACAGGAAGTCCAAGTTGGCTCGCTACGATGACGGTGAGTGCTGCTGACATCGCGACACAAAAGGCACGAATTTGGTCAAGCTCTGTGATTTCGCTACCAACCGTTTTGATAAGCTTTGGTCCATACAGTGCAAGTCCTACAACGATACCAAAAGCACCAACAAGCATGACCCACAAAGGAATTCCTGCTTTTGAAGAGATACCTCCTGTTGTTAATGCGTCATAAATTCCAGCCAATGGCCCAATCGCATTTGCTACATCATTTGCTCCATGTGCGAAACTTAAAAGTGCAGCAGAAAAAATCAAAGGAATATTAAAGAGTTTATTAATTCCTTCTCGTGAATTAGGAAGTGAATCAGCCATCCGTGTAATTGAAGATTTAGTGAAGAAGAAAATACCCAGGGCTAAAAGCAACCCAATCGCAGAAGCAGTAATAAAATCAACCTTGATAAGCTGTCTGATACCTTTTAAAATAATATAGGTGCTAAACGACCATGTCATAATGGCTAATAAGATGGGTACCATTGTTTTAGCGGCTAGGCGTTTATCCTCTTGATTGACAATGGTATTTTTGATGAGTAAAAGAAACAAAGCCGCGATAATTCCTCCCATAAGAGGCGATACAATCCAGCTAAAGATAATTTCTCCCATAGTGCTCCAGTTGACCATATCAAATCCAGCTGCTGCAATTCCAGCACCCATAACACTCCCAACAATAGCATGCGTGGTTGAAACAGGGGCACCAAAAGCAGTAGCAAGATTGAGCCAAATAGCACTTGCTAAAAGAGCAGCCATCATTAGCCATACAAAAGTATTTGTATCTTTAATCATTTTAGGATCAATGATTCCATTTTTAATTGTTCCAACAACATCTCCCCCTGCGATCAATGCGCCTGAGGCTTCAAAGATGGCGGCAATGATAACAGCGCCAAAAATAGTAATAGCTTGAGCACCAACAGCAGGTCCTACATTGTTAGCGACATCATTGGCGCCAATATTGATTGCCATATAACCGCCAAAGATGGCTGCAACAATGAGAAGTGTTTGATTGGGAAGACCATCTGAGAGATGTGTGACATACCAAATAACGATAAGAATAAATACAATAGCACCGACTAGCTTCATTGCATCAACAAGCCCGAAACGTTGAGCACTTTTAACATCTTTTATGGATTGTAACTCCATATATTTCCTTTTTGTAACCACAGTGTAATAAGGTTTTTGTAGAATGGCAAATCTTAGTGTAACTTCACTTTAACTCTACTAAAGTACCCCTTTAAGGTACTGCTTCAAATCAACAAGCAAGCCATTTTGTCTAAGAGCGACATATTGTCTGATTTTAGATTTCATGAAGACGGTGGGTTGAATATTTAAAACAATGGTTTCATTGACAATACTAAAAATCATTGCACGTACGCTAATTTTTGTCAAAAAACTTTTATCGGTTGGGAGTTGAAATTCGACTTCCATTTCTTTATCAACAAAGTCTTTATGAATCAATTTTTCAACATCGGCAAGCTTTGTTTGAATAGCCACAGAGCTTTCAGAGATATTAGAAAGCGTTGCATCAAGAAGTTTGATTTTGTTGTGCAAGAGTGTCGCATTGATACGTCTTTCTGGCTGAACCCGAATATCGCCCCGTTCAACAGGGGAGGCATCTAAAAATTCTAAATCTTTTAAAACAAGCAGTGATTTAATGGGATCAACTTTAATAATACGTGCTTTGATGATATTGGGAATTCGCTCGTGTTGAATAAAGGTAAAATCCTCTTTGCTGTAAAAATGAATCTTGGGACCACTGACATGAATTTGAGCAATTCCATCTTCAAAACGCGCGATGACAACCTCTTCTTTAATAGGAATACCATTGAAAAGATTGTGCAAGGTTGCGCCATTGTGTTTTTTTATGATGGTAGCTAAGAGGTCATTGCGATTATGTGCTTCGTAAAAATCAAAATCAAGCGTACCATAAAAGATTTTTTTTCGGCTAGAGAGTTTTGACATAACATAGTATTTATCAAGTCTGTCTAAAAGCGTTTTATATGTATCGGTTGCATCAAATAATGTAATGCCAATACTCTTAATATCAAGTTTAAATTTTTGTTTAACAGAGGCTTCTATTTTTTTTAAAAGTGCTTTAGCACTATGGATTTTTGTGTCACGAAGAAGAAGCAAAAAGGTATTATCAAGGTGTTGAATGACCGGATTAAATCCTATCTCGGCATGGATGAAACCTATAAGACTTTTAAAAAAATAGCCATCTTCCAAATCCACTTCATAGCCAAATTTTGCAACGCACAAAGGGGCATCATTTTCTTTTGCATACTCCATATTAGCCTCAATAACACCTTTGTTTAAATAGTTATTGATGCCTTCATAGCGATTACTCATGGTTTCCTCTTTGGGTTAATCTTGCATAGATAATAAACGAGATAAAATTATACTTAAAAAAAGAGTGGAATGGCATGATGAGTCAATTTGAAAATGATTTAAGACGATTTTATACCCTTTTGGGTGAGCGTCAACAAGAGCTTGGAAACTATTACAGCATTGTTGAAAAAAGTGATTATGATAAAAATATCGAAGCGTTTATTGATGATTTTTTAGCATCGATTGAACTTGAAGCGATTAAAGAAAATCGTGTTGCGCTTCTTGGGCGATTGATTGGTTTGCGAGATGAACAGATGGTGCAAGCCTTGGAAAAAGAGGGTAAAGACAGTGTGTTTATCATGCAAGCCAAAGAAAAAGCGTATCTTTGGGTGCGTGACTTTTACCTCAAACACCACGAAACATTATTAGAACAGGTGGAAGCCGAAGCTCTTTTTTCTCCTTTTTATCGCGTTCTTTTGCAAGGAGTGCATCGTGTCGGTGTGGCGCTTAGTTCTTGGCAGTCTTCATGGAATGAGCACATCATCAATACTATCAATCCTCTTTTGGAACTTGAATATAATGGCGATGAACAGGCAATTGCGCAGATGTTGCACGAAAAAGGCTTGTATGATAAAGACACGTTTGGTGAAGATGGCGATAGGTCATACTCGGCATTGTTTAAAATTCCTAATGGCTACGAAGCCAAAGCGTATGCGTTAGCATTTCCTCGGGAAGTCTTACATGTAAGAGAAGCACTAAGAGCAATGATAGCACAGTTGTCTCTTTTAGAGGATGCAGATTTTGGGCAAAAAGAGGCGTATATTTCCTATTTTGACTCACTTGATGCGGCGTTTGGTGAAGAAAATCGTGACAAACTCATAGAGCGTTGGGCTGAGGTGGATAGGCGTTGGATGAACATCACCTCGCCGATTCAAATCGGGCACCCTTTGGAATACTACGAAGACCACTACAAAAAAGCGGTGGCATTAGAGTGGGATGTGCGTATTTCAAATCCTCAAAATGTGGGCGCACAACAAACCTATGAAAACATCAAACAGGCATTTGAACATTTATTCGATGAGAGTGGGAGTGAGGCTTTACATGTAAAGCGAAATGTCCTCTCAAATCTTAAACGTGTTCAGCTTTACATTGGGCGACCCGCACTCTTTTATGCGGCAGAATTTAACGGACTTTTCTCCGCTCAAGTCGTGCCCAATGATGAAATCGTGAGCAAAGAATGTGGCAAAAAAATCTTTGCCTTTGCTGACAATATCTTGGACGGACTACGTGCCAAACCTTTTTTAAAAATCCACCACGATGTCTTTGGAAAAGCGTTTATGGATGCGGAGCGAGAGCTGGTATTTCATGATGCGACCACGTGGCATAGGGTGTATGATGCGAGCACCATCGGGCATGAGTTTGGGCATATTTTATGGATGGATGCGGACACGGAAACGCTGATGAACAAAAGCGGCGTTTTTAAGAATATCGAAGAGTTTAAGGCAACCACGGGTGGGCTTGTGGCGTTTTTTATGAATGAGCAAGAAGCGCTTAAAATGCACCTCTTTAGAGACGTGATTAAACGCTCTGTTGGGTTGATTGGCTGGATGAAAACAGGAGAAGTAGAGCCTTATTATTGTGAGGGGTTGATTCATTTAAGCGGACTGTTTGAAAGCGGGGTGTTGCGCTTTGATGAAAGGCTTTACATTGATATGTCTCAAACACGTTATGAAGCGTTTAAGGCGTGGTACCTTCAGACCTATAAAGAACTTTTAGCACACTATCTTGCGAAAAAAGATGCAAAGCTTTTTTTAGAACGTTTTGCCAAAAAAGAAGAGGGCGTTTATCTGCCAACATCATTACATGTAAAGCAATTTGTCGCTTATTATTGGGCGTTGCATCAAGCGATGGGACGAGAGATTGATGAGAGTGTACGACGTGAGGAGTGGGTGTGCAAACCATCCCTTTAATCAAACTGCTTTATATGCTTATTCCCCTGAGTGTTGTGGGATGGGCGTATTATGCGTGGGTGGGGAAAAAGAGTGAAATAGCCCTTGCAACATTTCGTATGAGTGTGCAGTTGCTTATTATTGGGTATGTTTTAACCTCTTTATTTACAACCAATTCGATAAGCCTTTTGGTTGTTTTGGTCATCGTGATGGTAGTGAGTGCTTCTTTGATTGTGAGGCGTAATATTCGTCACAAAGATTGGCAAACGTACGCGGTGATTTTAGGGGCAATTACGCTTTCAGGAAGCTTCAATTTGGTATGGGTTTTGTGGCTTGTTCTTGATTTGGACAATCCGTTAGAGCCTCGTTTTGTCATTCCTTTGGCGGGTATGATTTATGCCAATGCGATGAATGTTATCTCTTTGTGTGCGGAGCGTTATGAAAAGGAAAAAGAGCACGGTGTAAGCCATGAAAAAGCCAGAGCCATTGCCTTTAAATCTTCTATGATGCCCCAAATCAACTCCTTTTTAGCTGTAGGATTTGTCTCCTTGCCAGGCATGATGACCGGGCAAATTCTCTCAGGCATCGATCCACTCATCGCGGTACGGTATCAAATTGTTGTGATGGCGATGATTTTAAGCAGTGGCGCTATGAGTAATATGATTTATCTTCTCACACTAAATTCACGATTTTTTGCTAAGATGACACAAAATTAAAAAGGTTTGATGATGTTGAAATGGCTTCTTCTGGTAACGCTTCTTGTGTTTAGTGGCTGCGGCCCTCGTTATGTCATTAAAAATCAATATATTCCTCCTGTGAGTACAAAATCGACACAGTGTTTGGATAATTGTTCATGGGTACGCCAAAGCTGTCAAGCACAGTGTCAACAAAGTTATCAGTACTGTTTAGACGATGCGTACGGTAAAGCCAAAGCGGTGGAACATGAAGAGCTTAGAGCGTATGATATGGCACAGATGCGTTATATGATGGACTTTTCACATTTTCAAAGCAGGCTGCATGCTTGGGAGAGGGATTATCATGATTACAGTCGTGATTTAGCCCATTTTCAAAGTAAATGTGAGCGTGAAAAAGATGCGTATGCGTGTAAAAAGCGTGATGAGGTACGCAATTATATGAACCGTTTAAAGCGCGATCGTCCGCGCGAACCGTGGGTTCCTGTTCGCCCAAGTTTTGAGCAAATCTTAGTCAATCAACAAAGTTTTTGCACTACCAACTGTGGCTGTGACCAAGCATATGACACATGTTTTGTAGGATGCGGTGGGGTGGTGATTCCGCATAAAATCTGCGTAGAGAATTGCGACTAAATTACATGTAACATTTTGGTAATCACTGAGGACTATAATTGCGCCATTCGTTCGTGGAGGGTGTCATAATATGCTCAGTGAAAAATGGAGGCAATTGATAGAAACGGCTGATTTTGCTTTTCAGCCTATCGTTAATATCTATACAGGAAAACTCTATGCAGTAGAGGCACTTATTCGCAACTATGAGGGTGCTGGATTTAACTGCATTGATTCTATTTTTGACCAAGCGTTTAGTGAAAAAGTACTCTATACCATCGATATTCATCTGCGTGAAAAAGCTATCCATAAATTCTCACTGCTTCCTTTTTGCAAAAGTATCAAACTCTTTTATAACTTAGACAATCGCATCACAATGATGCCCGATTTTAAATCAGGCTATACATGTGAGTTACTCTCAACATACAGTATGGAACCGTCCAATTTGTGTTTTGAGCTTTCAGAAAAACATCAAGTCGGTGTGTACGCAGGGGTAGATAAATTGGTCTTGAACTTGTATAAACAGCAAGGCTACAAGATGGCAATTGATGATTTTGGTGTTGGCTTTTCTGGGCTTCAAATGCTGTTTAATGCCGACCCAAATTTCATCAAAATAGACCGTTTTTTTATCCAAGAGATTCATCAAAGTAAAAAGAAAAAACTTTTTGTCAGCTCCATCGTTCAAATCGCTCAAGCTATGGGTATTTTTACAATTGCTGAAGGGGTTGAGTGTGAGGATGAGTACTTGGAGTGTAAACGCTTAGGCTGTAACTTAGTACAAGGATTTTTTATCCAAAAGCCAACCAGAGATGTTTGGGAGATTTTGCCATCGTACGATAAAATCAAAGATATTTCACAAAAAGAAAAGCGAAGTTCAGGGCGTATTAGCAATATCGAAAGATACCTTCAACGCATACCTCCTGTATGTATTGATTCAAGCATTGACATGGTGTATGAATTGTTGCGTGAAAATAAACATACCAACTTTATTCCCGTTATCGCAAAAGATGAAACACCTTTGGGAATTATTCGCGATGCGGATATCAAATCGTATATTTATTCGACATATGGTAAAGCACTTTTGTATAACATCACACAAGGAAGCCTCAAAAAAATTATCGCACATTGTGCACGAGCGGATATTAATGACCCAATTGAAAAAATCTTGAAAATTTATGCTTTTGATGATGATAACGATGGTGTGCTTATCACAGAAAATGAAAAATATATGGGCTACTTAAGCTCTAAAGTCCTTTTAGACATCGTCAATGAAAAAAATATTGTTGATGCAAAAGATCAAAATCCACTCACGGGACTCTCTGGCAATCGTATTATCAACGAATTTGTGGCAAATAGCATGGAGTCATTTGAAAAAGTGATGATGGTTTACTTTGACTTTGATAATTTTAAGCCCTTCAATGACTACTATGGATTTCGCAAAGGAGATAGAGCAATTACCCTTTTTGCAGAGATTTTAAAAAGTGCTGTAGGCTTTGAAGAGTGTTTGGTAGGGCATGTGGGAGGAGATGACTTTTTTTTAGGCTGGGAATTTAAATCCGAAGATAGCTTTGAAAAAGTGTATGGCATCGTATGTGGGATTATCGAAAAATTTTCCAATGATATTAGAAGCTTTTACTGTGAACATGGTATTAATTCAGGGTTTATTATGGCAAAAAACAGAGAAGGTGTTTTGCAAAAATTTCCTTTTATGACGGTGAGTGCTGCTGTAATTTGCAATGGCTTTGGGCATCCTCATAGATTAGATGATAATACCCTCAATGAAATTTTTGGTATTTTAAAAAAAGGGGCTAAAGCATCCCCAAATCATATTGCATGTGTAGATTTAGGCGTGGTTCGTTCTTAACGTTTTCTTACATGTAAAAAACGTTATTGTCCACTTTGATCAAGGATACTTTTTTTGGCTTCTTGTTTGCTTTTTTCACTCAACGCAAAAAAGTGCAAATCAACTCGTCGATTCTTTGCTTCACTCTCAGGGTTGCTCTCAGGTGCTATAGGCGCATATGAGGCTCTACCTGATGCCACGATGCGTTTAGGGTCAACCCCATGTTTGAGAAGTTCTTTCACAACACTGACTGCACGTGCGGTTGAGAGTTCCCAATTGTCTTTATAAAGCCCACCTTTAGGAGGAGGAGTACTCTCCGTATGTCCGATAGCATTGATTTGTAAATCTTTAGGAAGTTGTTGCACAATCATCGCGATACGTTTTAAAAATAAAATAGAGTCATCATTGTTAATACTTGCAGAACCTGCGTTGAAAAGTAAGTTTGCAGGAAGGCGGATAATAAAACCATCTTCAGACTCTTCTAAACTTGAATCAGATGAACCACTCTTTTTAGTTGCATCATTACTTTGTTGCGCAACGGATTGAGAGAGAGATTGGAGCATTTGGGTTACCTTTTCCATCTCTTCTTGTGGAATTTTTTGTTTTACCATCTCTGTAGGGCGTTCTTTATGTTCGATGGGTGTAGGTTTTTGTTGTCGTTCACGATTGATTTCAGTTCGTGTTCCACCATCAAGAACGCTCAGTGCACCTGCGAGTGAACCAAAGGCTTCTTGCACTTTTTTAGCATCCATGGTAGACATAGAAAGAAGAAGGACAAAAAAGACAAGTAAGAGGGACATAAGGTCACCAAAGGCAGCAAGCCATCCTGGCAAACACTTTGGACAATCACATGGTTTTGCTTTTCCCATTTAAATTCGCTTATTCAAATTGACTCTTACGCTCTTTTGGAGGTAAAAAGGCAAGTAATTTGGCTTCTAAGTTACGTGGATTATCACCTGCTTGGATGGAGAGAATACCTTCTAATATAATAGTTTTCACTAAATTTTCTTCGTCGTCTCTAATGCTTAGTATCGTTGCTATAGGCGAGCCAAAAACGTTTCCTAAAAGAGCTCCATAAAATGTGGTCAGCAATGCAACCGCCATTGATGGACCAATTTTAGAAGGGTCACTCATGTTCATAAGCATCGCAACAAGACCAATCAGTGTTCCAATCATCCCCATAGCACCACCATAACCTGCCATATTGTCAAAAATAGAAGAGTTACTTTTATGGCGACTATTGGTTTGTTCCATATCTGTTTCTAAGAGAGTACGAATAATATCAGGTTCGTTCCCGTCGACTGCCATCGAAAGTCCTTTTTTTAAAAAGACGTTTGTTTCATTATTGGCATCGGCTTCTAGCGCTAAAATACCATCACGTCTGGCTTTAATTGAATAATCAACCATTTTTTTAATTAGTTCTGGCACATTTTCACGTGGAGGCTTAATAGCAATCATAAAAATTTTACCGAAGCTTTTCATTTGCTCCATTTTAAATGCTATAAGCAAAGCTCCTGTTGTACCACCAAAAACGATGAGAACGGAGGGGATATCAATGTAAGGCCCAATCCCTACGCCCATAGCCATTGCACTGAAGATGAGCGCGAGTACAACGACTAAGCCAACAACGGTTCCTAAATCCATGCGTTTTGCATTCCTTTTTGAAAAGTAGAGTATTCTATTCAAATCTTTAAATGCATATCGGTCAATTTGTTTTTAAATGAATAGCTATTGACTGAAATAAAGAAATTTTTCATAAATTTATAATGAGAGAGTTTCCTTGATCGAGTATAAGAAGATACTTAAAACAGTTAAGGGCTTGACTTATTTTATGAAAACGGTTATCATTACGCTCAATAAACAAAGGAGTTTTGGATGTCAGATGCTTATACAACGCTTGCGGAGATTAGTAAACGGTTTGATAAAGAAGATTTGGCTTTCTTAGCACAAAACCCTTACTTTTTTTTTACCATCAATAATTATGAACTTTTTTCTCATCATATTTACAGTCGTGTTAAAAAACAAAATCCAGATAGATCTATTGATAAAAAAGATGATTTTATCGTGATTAACGGTGAGGAATCCGAAGATAGCCTGCATTTGTATCCAAGATGGCGTGATGTTGGTGTGAGTGTTCAAAGCGATGTGTGTGAAGATGTCAATTTTGCGATTAATCTTTTAGAAACTAAACAATGCAAACATATCTATCTACTTTTTCCCAAAAATGAGCATTTTAGAAAACATATTCCCATCAAAATTCCTCATCTTGAAGCGCAAGGTTTGGAATACACCTTAAAACTTGTTCCTTATAAGATCCATTAAAACAATACAGGAGAATAGACAATGGCTATAGGTATATTTTACGGGAGCACCAATGGCAATACCCAAGAAGCTGCTGAAAAGATTGCAGAGAAATTAGGTGCACAAATTCATGACGTAGGCAAGCTAAAAAGTGGCGATGAATTAGGCAACTATGAGTGTCTCATCTTTGGAACATCGACATGGTATGACGGTGAGTTACAAGATGATTGGGATTCTTACCTTAATCAGCTGAAAAAAGCTGATTTATCGGGTAAAAAAGTGGCGTTTTTTGGTCTAGGTGATCAAGAAGGGTATGGCAGTGATTTTGTAAGCGGTATGCGTATCATTTATGATGTTGCCCTAATGCAAGGTGCTACAGCTGTAGGAAGATGGGAAGATACAGGATATTCATACGATGATTCTGCGGCAGTGATTGAAGGTAAATTTTTAGGGCTTGCTCTGGACGAAGACAATCAAAGTGAGCTCAGTGATGGACGCATTGCGCAGTGGTGCGAACAGCTAAAAAGAGAATTTGGAGTTTAATCATGTATACTAATTCTACAAAAACACAATTAGAGATTAAAGAAGAAATGACAATAGTTACACCTTCTCCAGCAAAACAATCAAACGAAGCGATGAAAAATAAAGAGCGTCTTTTATTTCGTAAACGATGCACATGCTAATATAAAACACTCTTTTTAAAGAGTGTTTTTCTTCAAAAGGGACTTTTGTAACTTTGACTCAAGTCTCCTTCAAGTTGATACCTTTTATCAAGTTTATGATTTGTTAAGTAAGCTTTGTTTACAATTATGAAAATGGTTATTAAAGTTAAAAGGTGAGTTATGGAAAATATAAAGTTGGCCGTTGATTACGGTGCACTTGGCATTTTACTCTTTATGAGTATCTTGGTTTTTGGTTACGCTTTAGAGCGTTGGTTCTTTTTTAAATCTTTACATGTAAATCACTACACAAGTAAAAATCTTCTGGAAAAAGAGTTAACAAAAAATCTCACTGCCATCTCATTAATCGGCTCCAATGCTCCTTATGTAGGGCTTTTAGGAACGGTAGGTGGCATTATGGTTGTTTTTTACGAAATTGGAATGAGCGGAGGGGCACTTGATACTTCAAAAGTGATTGTAGGTCTTGCTTTGGCACTTAAAGTGACTGCGGCGGGATTGATTGTTGCTATTCCATCAACAATCATTTATGGAGCTTTTTTACGTAAAGTGGATGTTGCGATAAGTGAGTGGGACGATGAGAGCATTAAAAAAGGTTGAGGGGATTAATGTCGTTCCTCTTATCGACATTATGCTGGTTTTATTGACGATTGTTTTGACCGTATCTTCTTTCATTGCGTTGGGTAAACTTGAGATTAGTTTACCGCAAGCCTCTTCTCATACGACGATTGAACCAAAATTTTTTGAAATAGGTATTGATGCAAATAAACAGTTTTTTATCAATCAAAAGCAGGTTCTTAAAGAGGCACTTGTAGCAGAATTAGAGACTTTGACAAAAAGTGATTCTGTAGCAATCAGTGCTGATAAGATGGCAACGTATGAAGATTTTATCTTCATTATTGATCTTTTGAAGCAAAAAGAGATTGAAAAGATTAGTATGGTTGTAACCAAACATGAGTAGTGAAAAAAAAATAGACTCAAAAGTACTTTTTGAAGAGGGAAAAGTGGTGCATATTTACCACAACGGGCAAGTGTATATCTTACGAATTACTAAAGAAGATAAACTCATTTTAACAAAATAAATCAAACAAACTATTAGCCAGCCAAACAGAGTCTCCTCTCATTAGCCAGCCATCTATTAGGAGTATTATGATGATGGCATATCAACACACCAAAAACGAAGCTAAAGGCTTTTTATTCTCTGTATTGGCACACACTGTTTTGATTGGTGGGTATTTTATTTTTTTGCATAGCCAAAGCCTTACTGTGATGAGTTCTTCTAAGATGATTGTTATGGAAATGGCGACTTTGGAGCGTTCAATTGCCCCTAAAAACGTACCTCCAGCGTCACTTCAACCTGAAGAAGTTAAGATAGAACCTATTAAGCCTATAGAAAAGCCTGTAGAAAAACCAAAACCAGTGATTAAAAAAGAGAGTGTTAAGCCTTTACCGAAGCAAGAAGTCATAGAGCCTATCGAAACAACACACGAGCCTATCCCTTCTCTTTTAACGCCATTGGAGTCTGCGCCAACACGTGTACAAGAGAGCGTCCAAGTACCTGCGCAAAGCGTTCAAGCGGAGCCTTTTGTCAAGACAGATTTTGAGATTATTCGCGATAAGGTGCTTTCACATCTTGTGTATCCAAGTATCGCAAAACGTATGAATTGGAACGGCGTGGTGCATGTGGCGTTGGTGATTGATAGCAGTGGGTATTTATTGAGTGCTTCCATCCATCAATCTTCAGGACGAGATATCTTAGACAACGCAGCACTTGATGCTGCCAATAAACTTAAAAATCAGCAACTACCAAAACCGCAAAGTACAAGTACGGTGATTTTGCCCATAGCCTTTAAGCTTCGATAGTTTTGATGTTTGAGCGTTATTATAAGGAATTAGTGGGCTATTTCTCAAAATCACTTGGAGATAGCGAACAGGCCAAAGATGTGGTGCAAGAGACTTATCTTCGCATCAGTGCGATGGGTGAGCGCTCCAATGCTATTGTGGAACCACGAGCTTTTTTGTACCAAACGGCTAAACGCATCATTATTGATGAGTGGCGAAAGAACAGACATTTTAGCGCCGTGACCCTTCATGAAGCAGAACAGATGAGTGACGCGGATGAAGAACCTCTAGAGCATCTGCTCTCAAACAATCGTATGAAAACCTTACACCACACCATCAACTCCCTTCCTCCTCGTTGCCAAGAGGCGTTTAGGCTTCATAAATTTGAGGGGTATTCGCATAAAGAGATTGCTTTAAAGATGGGTATCAGCAAAAATGCGGTCGAAAAGCATATCATCAAAGCGCTTCTTGCGTGTAAGCAAAGTCTTGATGCCATGGAGGAAGCATGAGCCAAGCATGGATAGATGAGATGGCGGCACAGTGGTTTGCAAAGGCGCAAGAAGGGATGAGTGCGTTTGAACACAAAGCATTTGAGCAATGGTTACATGTAAATCCAGAACACGCTAAAACGTATGCGAAGTTTGAGCGTGTGTGGCAAGAACTTGATGGACTAAGCCCTTTGCAAAACGCCTGTCAAAAGAAAGAGAAAAAAGCTTGGTGGGCATACGTCTGTGTCGCGGCGGTTGCTTGTTTTTGCATCGGTCTTTTTCAATGGCATGCATGGACACATCGTTTGGAGTTTGCGCAAACCTTTCAAACGCCTATTGGAACCATGCAAGAATTTGCACTTAGCGATGGCACAACGCTTTTTCTAGATACCGATACACACGTAAGCGTGAGCTATTATGCGCATGAGCGAAAGGTTATGCTTTACAAAGGGCAAGTGCTTTTACATGTAAAAAAGCAAAGCCAAAGACCTCTTTTTGTGGATGCGAAAAATGTACGCATCGAAGTGACAGGAACACGTTTTGAGGTACGTTCTTTAGAAGAAGATGTGCGTGTGAGTGTTGAAGAAGGAAGCGTGGATGTCTCATACAAACGACTCGAAGATGAAACCTATCTCAAACTCGCATCTTTAAAAGCGTACGAGCAACTCAGCCTTGATGAGCGAGGTTTTGTCAAAGAGCATACCCTTTTGCACAACCCTTCGATTGCGCCTTGGAAGATGGGACGTTTGGTTTTTCACAAAACACCTTTGAGAGATATTGTCAAAGAGTTTGAGCGATATGGGGTTACACCTGTGGAGATTAAGAGTGAGTATGTGGGGCAGATGAGACTTTCTGGGAGCTTTGAGATAGCGCGATTTTCCAGTTTTATAGAGTTGTTGCCAAAAGTCTTACCTGTTAAAACAATACAATTACACCATAAAATAACAATTGATAAAAAATAATTCTATTTTTTTGATAACCAATGTCAGGTTTTCAAAATAGATTACGTCTTCCTTAGTATGAGAACTATTATCAACTAAGGAGAAACATTTATGAAATTTCGTCATCTTTCCATCGCCGTGGCGGCAGCGCTGGCATGGAGTTCCCCCGTCCTAGCAAACGATACAGCTGTTTTACATGTAAATATTGTCGAACAAAGTTTGAGTTCTGCTTTGGGCGAGTTTGCCACTCAAGCGAAACTACAGCTCATAGCTGATGCTGAGCTTTTAAAAGGGAAAAAAGCGCCCAAACTTCAAGGTCACTACACACTCAAAGAAGCACTTGATGCACTGCTTAAAAACAGCTCTTTAGAAGCGGTGAGTGAAAACGATAAAGTCATCATTCGTCCTATCAACACTTCCAATAAAGATATTTTAGAGGCTATTAGCATCACCGCAAGTGCGGACGCTTCAGCGGAGGGACTTATGCCAACGTTCAATGGCGGACAAGTCGCGCGTGGCGGAAAAGTAGGGATACTAGGCAACAAAGACATGATGGAAACGCCTTTTACCATCACTGCTTACACCAATGAACTTATCCAAGACCAACAAACAAACAGTGTGAAAGATGTTCTTTTAAATGACCCATCCATCAGGTCTGCTGTGGGTTATGGCAATTTTCAAGAAGCCTATTTTGTCAGAGGGCAAATCCTCTTCTCAGATAGCGTTGCGTATAACGGATTGTATGGTTTGTTGCCACGTCAATATATCTCCTCAGAGCTTTTTGAGCGTGTGGAAGTTTTACGTGGAGCATCGACGTTTTTGTTAGGCTCAACACCATCGGGGGATGGCTTAGGTGGAGCGATTAACTTGCTTCCAAAACGCGCTCCCAATGAGCCTTTAGCACGCGTTACTTTTGGAACAGAAAACGGTGAATCGCTCAATACCGCATTGGATGTTGCGCACCGTTTTGGCGAAAATAAAAACACAGGCGTTCGTTTTGTGGCGCAACATAAAGAGGGAGGCAATGGGGTTGATCGAGAAGATGAAACGCTTGATTTGGTGATGTTAGGATGGGATTATCGAGGGGAGAGCTTTAGACTATCTGCTGATTTGGGCTACCAAAATCGTCGTTTAAAAGAGAC
>JAGOZL010000034.1 GCA_018058685.1 Sulfurospirillum sp. | reverse complement strand
ATGATTTCTACAGCGCTTAGCTTCTAATATTATTTAAAAAGGATACATTGTGAAAAAAGTTTTATGTGCGGTTTTATTTTTGACAGGTGTGATGTTTGCTGAAGGACGTATTGCCATTCATGGCACTTCGACGTTACATGATTGGGCTATGATTTCGGAAAAAGTCGATACAACTTTTGAAAGTGATGCTACAAAAATTAGTAAACTCAATGTATCTGTCCAAATCAAAACACTAAAAAGTGGTGATACAGGGTTAGATGAGAAAGCGTATGAGACACTCAAAATTGACCGTAACAATGTTATTACATTCTCCTTGAAAGAGCATAATGATAACGGAACAATTAGAGGTGTTTTCAAAGTTCTTGATAAAGAAAGAGAAGAAACACTTAAGCCTGATGTTTTAACACCAACACACGTTGCTGGAAGCTTTAAAGTCAAGATGACAGAATTTGGTCTTGAAATTCCATCCGTTATGTTTGGCGCTATCAAATCAGGTGATGAAGTCACTGTCAAATACGATATCAAAAAATAATTCTCTAACTTAACCGATGGGGTGACCGCCAACACCTCATCGTTCTTTTTACTCCTCAAAAATAAAGCAAGCGATATTTATCTTTACATGTAAATTCTATTTGATAAACAGAGACATGTATGAAAGTCTAGCCGTATCAATTAAAAAATCTACCCCAGGAAAATATGCGATAAAGGTGTTACCAATACCACCCCAAATAACAGCAAGCGCAATAAACCCAATGGTAATGGGCGTAATGCCTCGAAGTGTTAAAACATTCTCATATTCAGACTCACACGCAGGGTAA
The DNA here is from genome assembly GCA_018058685.1 of Sulfurospirillum sp. Lineage (GTDB taxonomy): Bacteria > Campylobacterota > Campylobacteria > Campylobacterales > Sulfurospirillaceae > Sulfurospirillum. The sequence continues at coordinate 15,029 of JAGOZL010000034.1, read as the reverse complement.
AAATACATCAGTGCAATCAGTTTAAAATAGTAATAAACCGAAACAAACGTCGCACTCACTCCACACACTGCTAAAAGCGTATAGCCTGCTTCAATAGCCCCTGTAAAGATGTAGAACTTACCAACAAAACCTATGGTGGTTGGAAGCCCTGCTAAAGAGAGCATAAAGATGCTCAGCATCGCCGCCATATATGGGTGCACGTGTGCAAAGCCACGAAAATCTTCATACGTCACACGTTTTTGGTCATCCGAGGTGATGTAAGAAATGAGCCCAAACGCTCCCATCGCTGAGAGAAAATAGGCAACAAGATAATAGATAATTGAAGAAGATGCGCTCTCTCCTAAAACACCAATCGAAACAAAAGCAATGAGCAAATAACCCGTATGCACTATACTTGAAGCCGCCAACATTCGCTTTAAACTTTTTTGAATAATCGCCATCAAACTGCCATATAAGAGTGTCGCGATGATGATGACGACAAATAACGTATCCCACATATCTCGAATCGGGTCTAAATCGACTAACATTAAACGCAAAATAAATCCAAAAATAGCCACTTTAAAGGTCGCTGCCATAAAAGCTGTCACAGGAAGAGGTGCGCCATCATAGACATCAATCGTCCAATTTTGAAACGGAAAAGCTGAGATTTTAAATAAAAATGTGACCAATAAAAACGTTCCACCTATCACAACCAAAGAGACATCTCTTCCCATCATCGCATCTAGTGCTCTTCCCAAATCTCCCAAAACCGTTGTTCCAAGCCCTGCATAAATCAACGCTGTTCCTAACAAAAAGAAAATTCCTGAGAGTGAACCTAAGACTAAGTATTGATAGCTTGCCTCCACACGACGGTCATCATTCTTTTGAAACCCTACCATGACATACAAAGACAAAGAAGCGATTTCAAGAGCAATAAAGGCAGTGATTAACTCATTGGCGTGCACTAAAAGCATCATCCCAAAGACTGAAAAAAGAAAGAGGGAAAAAAACTCTTTTTTAAAATGCCGTTTGGTTTGAAAATAGTGTGTTCCAACCAGCGATGTCACAAGCGCACCACTGAGCAAAATGGAGTCAAAATAGACCGCGTAACTATCATCAATAATCATCTTTGAAAAAATCTCTTCAAAAGGAAAACTGGTACGCAATTCGCCAAAATAGTAGATATTGCTTCCAAGTGCTGTTAAAATGATACCAAAGCTTATCAATGAAAAATGTTCCATCGAAAAATATTTAATAGGAGAGAGCACCATCAAAACAACAGCCCCAAGTCCAATAATCATCAAGGGTAAAAGATAACTCAGTTCTAAAAGCATCCCTATCCTCCTACATGTAAAAGTTCGTTAAGGTAGTAATGAATCGTAGGTTCTATCTTATAGAGGAAAAAATCAGGATAAACACCCATCGCGATAATCAAAAGTGCCAAAGGTAAGAGCCCTAAGATTTCTTTACCGTCTAAGTCCACCATACGTGAAACATCATTATCTGAGCGTACCAAGATGGCTTTTTGAAACAACCACAACATATAACTCGCAGCCACCAAAACCGTTAACGCCGCAACAATGCCTAAGAGACTATTGAATTTAAAAATCCCCAAAATAATGAGTAACTCTGCCACAAAACCATTGGTGCCAGGAATGCCTACCGTACAAAGCACCATAATGGCAAAAAAAACGGTAAAGAGCGGTGCTTTTTGTGCGATACCTCCTAGATTGTCGATGGAGCGAATACCCAAATTTCGCTCCATTACACCCACCAGTAAAAAAAGCCCTCCTGTCGCAATCGCATGCGCTACGATAAGATACGCACTGCCCATCATCCCATGCACATTCAAAGAAAAAACACCCGCGGTAATAAAACCTAAATGTGATGCTGAAGAGTAAGCAAGCATTTTTTTAATCGTGTGTTGCGATAACGCAGCGATACCAAAATAGACCAATCCAAAAAGACCAAGCCCTATGAAAAAAGGTGCCGCTAACACAAAAATATCAGGAAAAATCGGCAGAACAAAACGCACCACCGCATAAACACCCAGTTTTGCCATAATGGATGAGAGTAAAAAAACACCTCCCGTCGGAGAGTTGGAGTAGGTTTCGAGTAACCACGAATGAAAAGGAAAAAGTGGAATTTTAATGGCAAAGGCGAGCATGAAACCTAAAAAAAGCAATACTTTTTGTTCATAATGCAACGTTGAGATCGTCGCGATATCGCTCATCTCAAAGCTCCATACTGCAAACTCATAATAATAAGCCACACCCAAATACAAAATACTCACAAACATAAACAAAGAGCCCATGATGGTATAAATCGTGACTTTTAACGTAGAAAAAACGCGATTGCCACTTCCAAAAAGACCAATAATCATAAAAACAGGCAACAACATCGCTTCCCAAAAAAAGTAAAATAAAATCAAATCAAGCGAAAAAAGCGTCCCGCTAATGCCTGATTGAATCAGCAACATACTAATCCAATAGCTTTTTGAGCGATTGTTTTTCCATAACAATAAGTAAGCGCTGGGTATCAGTGTTGCGATCAACATCAGAACAATCAGTGAAAAGCCATCCAAACCAAGGCTGTAATGAATCCCATAGCTTTTAATCCATGGATGGTATTCTCGAAACTGCATACCTCCATGAGGATCAAACTGCTGATAAATATAAAATGCTAAACAAAAAATCACCACCGAAACACTAAATGCGATAGCTCGTGTCCAAGCAGCATTCACTGGTAATAAAAGGAGAGAAAATGCCATAACCATTGGCAAAAATATAATGACCGAAAGAATTCCTATCTCCATCCCCTACCCCACAATCACAATCAAATAAAGCGCAATGGCACTGACACCTAGCATCATAATCGATGCGTAAAAGCGAACATGTGCATTTTGCACCACAGAGACGAAATACCCTATGCGAATAAATCCACGTGAAAGTCCCATCACCACAGCATCCACAACATTGACATCCATCCCAAAAGCACACTTTTGACTCAGTCGTAACAATGGTCGAACAAAAAGAGCATCGTAAAGCTCATCGATGTAAAACTTATGGTAAATCACCCCACCCAAAAGGGGGGCGTGGCGTAAATCGTAACGGCTAAATTTTACATACGCGATGGCGATGCCAAGCATAGAAGCAGCAATATTGATACCAATAAGCACCCACTCAGTTGCATGGCTTACATGTAACGCACGCCTGCCCCACTCACCAAGCCACACACCAATGCTATGAGAGCCTCCTAAAAGCTCAGGAAGTCCTAAAAACCCACTCAATAATGCACCAAGAGAAAGCAACACAAGAGGTGCTTTCATCACCCACGAAACATCGTGCGCTTTTTTTACATGTAACGCATTTTGTCCTTCAAAAACGACAAAAAAGAGGCGAAACATATAATACGCTGTAAGGACGGCACTGAGCACGCCTATCGCCCATAACGCATAATGACCACTGTCAAACGCTACCAATAAAATCTCATCTTTACTAAAAAATCCAGAGAAAGGAGGAATACCACTAATAGCAAGCGTTGCGATAAGCATCGTACCATACACCACTTTGGAGACCAAGCGCATCTGCCCCATTTTAAAGATATTTTGTTCATGGTGCATCATCACGATCACAGCACCTGCGCCCATAAACAAAAGCGCTTTAAAAAACGCATGGGTAAAGACATGAAACAAAGCACTGCTGTAAGCACCCAATCCTGCGGCGATAAACATATAGCCTAGCTGTGACATCGTCGAATAGGCCAAAATCTTTTTAATATCGCTTTGTTTGGTCGCAATGAGTGCTGCAAAAAGAGCACTGAACGCTCCAATATAAGCGATAAACAGACCAATGTGTGGAATCATCTCATACAAAAAGGAGAAACGTGTCACCATATACACACCCGCTGTCACCATCGTTGCGGCGTGAATCAGTGCTGAGACAGGTGTAGGACCAGCCATCGCATCAGGAAGCCAAACGTAGAGCGGAATTTGCGCTGATTTTCCCATAGCACCTACAAAAAGAGCAACGCCTGCAAGAGGTAAAACCCATGAAGGAACCCCTGCCATTTTTGCTTCAATAGAGGCATAATCAAATCCGTAATCCCCGCAGTAGAAATAGAGCAAGGCAAGTCCTATTAAAAAACCCATATCTCCTACACGATTGACAAGAAAGGCTTTATTGCCCGCAACCACATTAGATGCTTCACCAAAATAAAAACTAATCAGTAAGTACGAGCAAAGCCCTACCCCTTCCCACCCGATAAACATAATAAGCGGTCCATCGGCTAAGACCAGAAGCAACATCGAGGATAAGAAGAGATTGAAATAGCAAAAAAACTTTCCATACCCATCATCTTCTTTCATATAGGCACTGGCGTAAATATGAATCAATCCACCCACAAAGGTGATGAAAAGCACCATAAAAATAGAAAGCTTATCCCCTAAAAATCCCATGTGAATATCATAATTATCGATACTTAGCCACAAATAAGGACGGTATAAAAACGTCTTAGATTCGTGCATCAACTGTATAAAAAAATAAATCCCTATCGCCAAACTCAAAAAAGGAGCGCTGAGTGCTGGAGCGGTAAACCACACGGATGAGAGTCGTTTACATGTAATGCTATACAAATACGCCAAACCCACAAACAACGAAGAGCACAAAGGAATAAGCACAATCCACGCTAAAAGGAAATTCATACATACTCCTTTTGTGAAAGAGACCTGAAGATATCCGAATCAAGGGATTTTTTGCGCTTATACAAGACCACAATTAACGATAAAAAAACAGCCGCTTCAGCTGCTGCGATGGCGATAATGAGCATGGCAATGACGTGTGAGCCCATAGAACCATGGTATTGCGCTAGTGCGATAAAGATAAGATTCACCGCATTGAGCATCAACTCAATCGACATGTAAATCACAAAAATATTTTTACGGCTAATCACCCCTAAAAGCCCGATGGAAAAAAGAACCATCGCCACCACAATGTACGAAAAAAGTGAACCTGCTATCATGCGTCCTCCTCCTTACGTCCCAATACCACCGCACCGATAAGTGCCACGAGCAACAAAACAGAAATAAGCTCAAAAGGCAACAACCATCCCCTAAAAAGCTCCATTCCAAGCGGTTTAATATCGCCAAAGCCTTCCACTAAAACATTTTGTTGTGCTAAAGGCAGTTTGGAAAACGCCCTCAAAATCAAAAAATTCAAAGGAAGCAATGCGAGAGAGCCAATAAAGAGAGTGATATTTTTGTACGGCTCTTTAGGTAAATTGACCTCTTTGACATTTAAAAACATAATGATAAAAATGAGTAGCGTGATAATCGCCCCTGCGTAAACAATGATTTGCACCATAAATAAAAAAGAGGCACTCAAAAGCGCAAACAATCCCGCAAGCGCAATGATGGTTAAAATAAGGCTCAACGCACTATGCACGGGCTGATGAAACAACACCATGCCCAATGCCCCACCAATGGCAAACAACGAAAGAATGATAAAAATCACATCCATCATTCAGTCTCCTTTTTTGGCTCATGGTTTAAAAGTCTCTCTTTGGTGAGAATAAAATCTTCTCGTCTTGTGCCTATAAAACTAAAAATCCCCGTATCCATACGAATCGCATCACACGGGCATGCCTCAACACATCCTCCGCAAAAGACACACTCTAGTAAGTCTATGGTAAACACTTCTGGCATCTTTTCATCCACGCCATCTTCACGCTCTTTGGCTTCGATGAAAATGCACTCTGCAGGACACGCTGTTGCACACATAAAACACGCCACACAGCGAATGCTCTCATCTTCTCGCTTGGTCAGACGATGCACCCCTCGGTATCGACTTGTGATGTCGCTTGGTTGTTCTTCTGGGTAAGAAAAAGTTTTAACCTTTGAGGTATCACTAAGATTGGTTAAGAAATGCTGTAGCGTTGTTTTCATCCCTCCAAAAATAGCAGGAATGTAAAGTTTTTCTTTAAAACTGTTTCCTTCGCGCTTGACAATTTTAATGCCCATATTACACCCCAAAAACCACAACAACCGTTGCGGTGATAAAAATATTGGCAATGGCTAAAGGCATGAGCACTTTCCATCCCAAATCTTGAAGTTGGTCATAGCGAAAACGAGGCAGTGTCCAACGAACCCACACAAAGACAAAATTCATCAACAATAACTTAAACGCAAAGGTGGCGATTTGCACCACGGCTGTTGCGATATTTGCCTCTGTTTGGCTCAGACCAAAAAACAAAAGTGCTCCCAAGAAAACCAAAACCAGAGCATTTAAAAGAGCAATACCTTTGATTAAAACAGCACTTTCGCGGTTACGAATATCTGCTTTTGCTTGAAAGCGATTATTGCGCACCATCCAACGCACAAAGAAAAAACTCAAAAGAGGTAACGCTATCATAAACGCCCCTAAAAAAAGTTCCATATGTGTTTGAAGGGTGTGAGAATTGAGATACGGCAGATGATATCCTCCAAAAAAGAGGGTTACGATAAGAGCACTCGAAGCACTCATCGCGACATATTCGCCTACGAAGAAAAGCCCAAAGCGCATCGCACTGTATTCGGTGTGAAAACCTCCTACGATTTCACTCTCACCCTCTGCGATATCAAAAGGGGTACGGTTGGCCTCCGCAAAGGCAGTGACAATAAAAATAAGCCCCGCAAGCGGTTGCAAAACAATGCCCCACATCGGCACAATGCCTAAAAAAGTATCTCCTTGGAAATTGACGATTTTGACCAAATCAATCGAACCATAGGTTATCAAAACAGAGACCAAAGAAAGACCCATTGCCGCTTCATAACTGATGACTTGCGCGGCGGCGCGAACGGAGCCTAGAAGCGAATACTTATTGTTACTCGCCCAACCACCTATCATAATGCCATAAACACTAAGCCCTGCAAAGGCCAAAAACCATAAAATACCCAAATCTATCGGTAAGCCTTGCATCCGAAACTCTTGTGCGCCAATCATGAGCGTATCCGCAAAAGGCATAACCATAAAGGTTAAAAAAGCGGAGGCAAACACAATGACAGGGGCTAGAGAGAAGAAGAAGCCTTGCTTGATGGATTTGGATTGGAAGTCTTCTTTGAAAACCAGTTTGAGCATATCCGCAAACGACTGAATCAATCCTCCTAAACGAAACCCTTTAATATGACAACGATTGGGACCTAAGCGATCTTGTATAAGACCTGCTACACGACGCTCCATCCAGACTAAAATGGGTGCGGCTCCGAGTGAAAAAAGAAGCGCTAAGATGACATTGATGATGACAACACTGACTAATACACTGTTCATAATGCTATCTTTGGTGTTAGAGAAAGAGAATCAAACGTTATGCCTTCAAAAGCACTTTCTTGGCATAGAAGTGTCTCCCATACTTCTTTACATGTAAAAATGGTATCGCCTAAGAGGGAAGCTAAAATCATTAATAAAGGCTGATGTTCAGGAACTAAAGCAATCGCACACGCACTGTGTTGCACATAGCCGTCTTTATTGATAAAACTCCCTGCTCGACTCAGATGCGATGCCATCGGTAAAACAAGTTCTATTGCTTCACACGCACCCACATCGTAGGCACTGACAATCACACTGGTTTGTTCATGTAATTTTTTGGCAATTTCATGGTTATCGTCTCGTCCTATCATGATGACCAATTCAACTTCACTCAAAGCTTTTTCAAAAAACGCTAAAGAGGTATCAATGCCTAAAATATTTAAAGCTCTCCCATTAGCAGAACGATCCGCACATTTTAAAAAATCGTCCCCAAAATGCTCATCCATGCGCACCGCATTGTACGCACTGAGAAAAAGATTATATTGTTTTGAAAGGTAAACACAGCGTGCCATCTCTTCGACACTCAAATCACCACCTAAAAGAATCAATGTTTTACTCAAATGTCGTTTTAAAAGACGAAGGAGTTTACTTTGTGCGTATTCGTACTCACTCACTTTGCCTCGAATGAGGGGGTTAAAATGGGTTTTTTCATTCTCTTTTGCGTAACTCAGCCGCCCTGCATCGCAGATAAAATACCCATTGACTTTTTCATTAAACGAGGGTCGATAGCGATAGATTTTTTCTTCTTTGTACTTTTCACAATGATGGTCTACATGTAAAGAACAACCTCTCGCGCAATGGTTACAAATAGCCTCTTGTGAGCGTAAAAACCAAACACGTTTGTTAAAACGAAAATCTTGACTGGTTAAAGCTCCCACAGGGCATAAATCAACAACATTCATCGCATAAGGGCTGGAGAGTTTTGTTCCAGGAAACGTGCTAATCACTGAATGGTCTGCTCTTTTTAAAACACCTAACTCATTGGTTTTAGCAATTTTTTGAGTAAAGCGAACACAGCGCGTGCATAAAACACAACGCTCTTGGTCCAAAACAACATTAGCCCCTAAATCAACGCGTTTTTGTCCATGCGTTTTAGGGGTAGAGAGCCTACTCTCATACAAACCTACATCCATGTAGTAGTTTTGTAAGGAACACTCCCCTGCTTGATCGCAGATAGGACAATCAATAGGATGATTGATCAGTTCAAGTTCTAACATCGAACGCTTCACACGGTCAATACTCTCACCCTTCGTGCGAACAATCATCCCATGCTTAATCGGTGTATCACAAGCAATTTGCGGACGCTTTTGCCCTTCAATTTCCACCATACACATACGGCAATTTCCATCTTTTCCTAAACTAGGATGATAACAAAAATGAGGAATTTGAATCTTGTTGGCGAGTAATTCTTCAATAAGAAGTGCACCCTCTTTAACTTCTAAAAGTGTTCCATCAACTGTAATATGTGCCATTAAATCGTATCACCTTTTGTGATGTGTTGCTTAGGATTTTTATTGGTGTAGTGTTTTGATTTTATCCCTTGCGAACTTTGAAAAAGCTGTCATTCACATGCTAACATTTAAGCATCAGCCACCACTTTCAAGCCATTTTAAACGCTCTTTCAATCATAGCATGTTAAACTGTAGAAATTATGTCACAAGGAAATCTACACGTGCCTAAAAGTCGTTTCTGGAAGCTTCTCGTCGTTGAAATCATTGCGGTTCTTTGTGTCGCTGTTTACTTCTTGGTAGATGCCCATGATGTTTATAAATGGTGGGTAGGAGATACCCATTTTGTAAAAGCACCCTCTACATGTAATTTACATCAAAGCAGTTGTACTGTCCCTTTAAAAGATAATATCGTCCTTGAATTTGACATTTTTCCAAAACCTATTCCACTGATGAAACCTCTGCAATTTAGGGTTATTTTAAAAAACATTCACCTTCCTTACATTGAACTCACCCTCTTTGCAACCAATATGAATATGGGATTGCATACGTTTAAACTGTATGCTAAGCAAGACGGTGTTTATGAAGGTGAAGGGATGCTACCCACATGCGTGATGGGAAATATGCTTTGGCAAGCCAACCTTATTATCAATACCTCCTCTGAAAGCTTAGGTGCTGTTTTTTATTTTCAAACCGATAAATAACTTTTCTCAATACTGTTACAAAAAGTAATTTATTGTTAAAATAGTGAATATCCATTCAACTAAATCTTACACTTAATTTTTTTTCGGTATACTCTTTGCTTTAATCTCAAACACCTCTTCTTAAACTAAGGAGCTTTTCTCGTGAATATTATAGATAAAGGTAACGAACTCTGTTTTGATGAAAATCTTTTCATTGTTTCCAAAACAGATCTCAAAGGGAAAATCACTTATGGTAACGATCTCTTCATTGAGATTTCAGGCTACAGTGAAAAAGAGCTTATTGGTGCTCCTCATAATATTTTACGCCATGACGATATGCCTCGCGCTGTTTTTAAACTTTTATGGGATCGTATTCAATCAGGCGGAGAAGTATTTGCTTATGTCAAAAATCGTGCAAAATCAGGACAATACTACTGGGTACATGCATATGTAACGCCTATTGTTGACAGTCGAAAAAATGAAATCATCGGATACCACTCCGTCAGACGCTCCCCGAGCCCTAAAGGTATTGCTGTGATTGAGCCTTTGTATAAAAAAATGCTAGAAGCTGAAAAAAGCGGTGGTATACAAGCATCTACTGCATTACTTATGAATACCCTATCTCAACTAAAGGTTAGTTATGATGCGTTCATCCTCTCTTATGAATAGATCGTCTCTTTCAAAAGTTCAAGATGCCAATATTATCTCATTGGTCGCTTTTTTATGTGCTTTTATTTTGGAAGTTTCTTTCAATGGATTTCACTGGATTCAAGTAATTAACATTACCAATTTTGGACTTGCATGGTTTATGTTTATCAATATTCGCAAAGTGCAAGCAACGATTCATAGACTCTCCGATATCGTTAATGACAGTGCACATGGACACATGCACGGACGTATTGTTGAGATTGATGATAGAGGAGAGCTTAAGATGCTTTGCTCCAATATGAACTCTTTATTGGATAACTTTGAGCTTTTAACGAAAGAGATTAAAGCAGCTATCCTTGCCGCATCTAAAGAAGATTTTAGCCGTAAAATTTTGCAAAAAGGGATGCATGGGGAGTTTAAAGACCAAGCCAATATGATCAATCAAGCCGTTTACGCCATGCAACAAACCCACGAATTTATTGCGCGTAACACACTCAATGCGGAACTGGCTCAAATTGCAAGTGGTTCTAACGATTTTACGACGGTGCAAGAAAATCTTTCGATTATTGTTGAGCGACTTAAAGAGATTGCAAAAGATGGTGAAATCTACGCAGAAGAGACAAAAAATAGCCACTCAAGTCTTCGTGACACCATTCAAAAAATAACGGCACTGGTCGAGTTTGTAACTCAAAATGAAAGAAGTATCAGTGTATTGGTTCAACGCACACGCGATATTAGCGCTGTCGTTGATATGATCAATGACATTGCCGATAAGACAAATCTTCTCGCGTTAAATGCTGCCATAGAGGCAGCACGTGCAGGAGAACACGGACGTGGATTTGCCGTTGTTGCAGATGAAGTACGCAAACTTGCTGAAACCACTCAAAAAGCCACCGCTGAAATTGCTATTTCGATACGTATGCTTCAACAAGAAACCAATGAAATTGAGACTAATGCAGGGCATATGAAACAAAATGCAGACGAATCAAGCAAAACACTCGACCAACTTAGCCTTACGTTCAATAGCTTTATTGGGCACTCAGATAACACATCTAATAGCATCAATGCCATTCAGCGTACTATCTTTATTACTTTAGCTAAAATGAATCATGCTATTTTTAAATCAAACACCTATAATGCCGTCTACGTCAATGATAAAACAGCCTCCTTTGATACACATGAAACATGTGCTTTGGGTCGTTGGTATAAGAGTGATGGTAAAATCTCTTTTGGACAAACAAAGAGCTATAGCCTTCTTTACACACCACACATGAATCTGCACAATCATGTTTTGGAAATTGCTTCTCATATTCGTACCTCAACTTCAAATCTTTTAGAAGAGAAAGAGATGATTTTAGAACTATTTAAATCAATTGAAAAAGAGAGTAAAGAACTTTTTGCTACCTTAGATGCAATGGTTAAAGAAAAAAACAACGAAGCTTAATTTTATAAAGGAGAGTTAGCGTGAATACATCGTCCCTGCTCTCCGAACCTATTTCTAAACTCTTAGTGCGACTAGCGATTCCTTCAAGCCTTGGGCTAATGTTTAACACCTTCTATAATATTGTCGATACCTATTACGCAGGGCTTATTTCCACACAAGCACTCTCCGCTCTTTCTTCAAGCGCTTTTCTCTTCTTTGTCATTGTAGGGCTAGGATATGGTGGCAGTAATGGCATTACTACGTTAGTAGGACATGCGCTAGGAGAACAAAAAAGTGATGAAGCACGTATGTATGCTTCTAAAGGTTTAGGCTTACTGCTTCTTTTGGGTGTAACAATGGGCATTTTTGGCTACCTAACAACCCCAACCATGCTCCTATGGGTTGGTGTTGAGCCCATTTATCAGCCTATGGCATTGGCGTATATCGAAGTCATTTTGCTAGGAACGCCCCTTTTCTTTGCAAATTTTGGTCTCAATGCGATTTTAGTCGCCACGGGAGATACTAAAAGTTACCGAAATACACTCATCTTTGGGTTTGTTGCAAATCTTCTCCTCAATCCCCTTTTTATTTTTGGTTGGGCATCTATTCCTGCTATGGGTATCGGCGGTATTGCACTTTCTACGGTACTCATTCAAGCCCTTAATGCTTCCTATCTGTGTGTAAAAGTTTTCAAAACAAAGCTTATGGTGTTGACATACTTTATGCCCGATAAAGAGAGTGCAAAAATTATCTTTGCACAAAGTCTTCCAGCTGGACTTAATATGCTCATGATATCCTTTGGTTCACTGATGGCTCTTTATTTTGTAACGCATTATGGCTATAAAGCCGTTGCAGGCTATGGGATAGGTTACCGCGTTGAACAACTCTTACTCTTACCAGCCCTTGGCATCAGCAGTGCAACACTGAGCCTTGTCTCAAACAATATGGGAGCAAAAAGAGTTGATCGTGTTCGAGAAAGCCTTTTTACGGCATTGAAATACGGCTATTCCATTGCTTTTTTTGGTGTGATTATCTTGTACTTTTCTGCACATTGGATTATTGCTCACTTTGATAAAGATCCCGATGTCATTGCCTATGCCTATGCGTATATTAGCGTTATGATGTTACTCTTTTTTGGGTATGTTACTCATTTTGTTTGCGTAGCAACGTTACAAGGGATTAAACACCCTAGGATGATTTTCTACATTGGGGCATTTAGACAACTACTAGCACCTATCATTATTTATATGCTTATTGTGAAAGTGTGGCAACTCTCTTTTGTGTGGATGTGGATAGGCTTGGCGTGTATTGTGTATAGTTCAGCGATTGTCATTCTTGGGTATACTCTTAACATATTAAAAACAATTGATGATACTCAACGCTACTCATAAATAAGATTTACATGTAAAGATAAAAAGTGGTGTCCCCAGCGCGATTCGAACGCACGGCCTTCAAATTAGGAATTTGATGCTCTATCCTGCTGAGCTATGGGGACAGATGGGAAAAATGAAGTAAAAAAAAAGCCGAATGTGTAAAACACACTCGGCTTCAAAGCTAGTGGCGTATTAGCCGTTTCTCTTTTTGATAATCTCTTCTGCAACGTTTCTAGGAACTTCATCGTAGTGGTCAAATTCCATAGAGTAAGACGCACGACCTTGTGTTTGAGAACGTAGGTCTGTTGAGTAACCAAACATCTCTGCAAGAGGACAAAATGCGTTAACGATTTTGTTACCGCTTCTATCATCCATAGAGTTAATTTGTCCACGACGACGGTTAAGGTCACCGATAACATCACCCATAAAGTCTTCAGGCGTTTCAACTTCTACTTTCATAATTGGTTCAAGAATAACTGGTTTTGCTTTTCTACAACCCTCTTTAAAGCCCATAGAAGCAGCCAATTTAAATGCCATCTCAGATGAGTCAACATCATGATAACTTCCATCATAAAGAGTAACTTTAACGTCTTCTACTTTATAACCTGCAAGTACACCCGCACCCAATGCTTCTTTGATACCTTTATCAACAGCAGGGATAAATTCTTTTGGAATCGCTCCACCTTTGATATCGTTAACAAATTCATAACCCTTACCCGCATCTTGAGGCTCGATTTTGAGGTAAACGTGACCGTATTGACCGCGACCACCGGATTGTTTTGCGTATTTGTACTCTTGGTTAACAGAGGCACGAATGGTTTCACGGTAAGCAACTTGTGGTTGACCTACTTCTGCACTTACTTTAAATTCACGTAACATACGATCAACAAGAATTTCTAAGTGAAGCTCACCCATACCAGAAATGATCGTTTGACCACTCTCTTCATCGGTTTCAACTCTAAAGCTTGGATCTTCTTGCGCTAATTTTTGAAGGGCGATACCCATTTTCTCTTGATCCGCTTTAGTTTTAGGCTCAACGGCTACAGAGATAACAGGGTCTGGGAATACCATTCTCTCTAAAATAACAGGATCTTTCTCACTTGCAAGTGTGTCACCTGTTAATGTATCTTTAAGACCTACAACCGCACCAATTTCGCCAGAGTGAAGTACTTTAATCTCTTCTCTTTTGTTCGCATGCATTTTAAGAAGTCGACCAATTCTCTCTTTTTTATCTTTGGTGGTATTGTAAGCGTAACTTCCGCTTTCCAATGAACCACGATACACACGAACGAAAGTTAATTGACCAACGAATGGATCCGTCATAATTTTAAATGCAAGCGCTGCAAATTCACCATTATCTGTTGAATCAACCACACATTCACGTCCATCTTCGTACTCACCTTTAATCGCATGCACTTCTGTAGGTGCAGGCATATAGTCAACAACAGCATCAAGCATTGGTTGAACACCTTTGTTCTTAAATGATGTTCCACAGATCATAGGAATAAATGTCATTGCAAGACATCCTGCTTTGATACCCGCTTTAATCTCTTCTTTGGTTAATTCTTCACCACCAAGGTATTTTTCCATCAATGCATCACTGGTTTCAGAAACTGCTTCTACCATTTTCTCACGGTATTCTGCTGCTTTATCAGCCAATTCTGCAGGAATTTCAACCACTTGGTAGTTTGAACCCATAGCAGCATCATCATCCCAAATTAGTGCTTTCATCTCAACGAGATCAATGACACCTTTAAAAGTTTCTTCAGCACCGATAGGAATCTGAATAGGCACTGGATTTGCTTTTAAACGACTTTTAATTTGTGCTTCAACATTGTAAAAATTTGCTCCAACACGATCCATTTTATTTACGTAAACTATTCTTGGAACTTGGTAACGATTTGCTTGTCTCCATACCGTTTCTGATTGTGGCTGAACACCACCAACAGCACAAAAAACAGCAACTGCTCCATCTAAAACACGCATAGAACGTTCAACTTCGATTGTAAAGTCAACGTGGCCGGGGGTGTCGATAATGTTAATTTGATGATCTTTCCATGTACATGTTACCGCAGCAGAAGTAATAGTAATCCCTCTTTCTTTCTCTTGCTCCATCCAATCTGTTGTTGCTGAGC
>JAGOZL010000103.1 GCA_018058685.1 Sulfurospirillum sp. | reverse complement strand
AGTGGTCAATACTTGGATGTGCGGTTTTAAAATCGGGGCACTTTGTTTCGATGTTCACAAGACTTTCTATATCATTACATGTAAAAGCATTTTCGATAAATGTGTCCACATTTTTTGCCCATTCTACAGGTTTTGCTTCGATGTTGTAAAAATCAACCAGCCCTAAATTGTGGGTTAGATTGCCGCTTCCAAGTATCAAGATACCTTCATCTCTTAAGACGCGTAGCTTTTCTCCTATCGTTACATGTAAAGGCAGTGAGAGGTTTTTATGGATACTGAGTTGCAGTACGGGAACACTCGCTTTGGGATACAAAAAATGAAGAGGCATCCACGCACCGTGGTCAAGTCCACGTTCAACCAAAGGCACATCTAAAAGGGTTGCGATGCGTTTTGAGAGGGTGTTGTTGCTAGGGCTGTCGTAGCGTATATCATACAAGCTTGGTGGGAAGCCATAAAAATCATAAATCGTCTCATAACTAATCCCCGAAGCAACGCTCATCGCTGTTTGGGTGGTGTACCAATGCGCAGAAATCACAAGGATGGCTTTGGGTAAAGGAAGTTTTAGGCTGAGTGCTTGTAACGCTTGGGTAAAGTCGTTTTCAAGCACCAAATTCATCGGTGAACCATGACCTAAAAAAAGGCTTGGCATACGTTGTGTTAAACTCACGAGCACTCCAGTGTTGGAATATTTTCGCATTATAACACACGCACGTAAACGAACTATCTGTAATCAAGTTGTAATCAATTTGCTTTACAATGACATCGTTACAAAATCTTAAATGGAGTGAACAATGACTATCAAAACATGTGCAATTGCACTTTTGAGTGTTGCAGCCTTAAGTGTGTCTGCTAGTGCGAGAGATCAGATTAAAATTGTTGGATCATCGACTGTGTATCCTTTTACAAGCTATGTTGCAGAAGAGTTTAAAGCCGTAACAGGAAACCCAACACCGGTTGTTGAGTCCACAGGAACGGGTGGTGGAATGAAACTATTTTGTGCAGGTGATGGTCTTGATACCCCTGATTTTACCAATGCTTCACGCCCTATCAAAGCCGATGAATTTGCCATTTGTGTTAAAAATGGTGTAACAGATATTACAGGAATGATGGTTGGTTTTGATGGTATTGCTATCGCTCAATCAAAAAGCAATGGCGAATTCGCATTGACCAAAGAGCAACTTTTCTTAGCGCTTGCCGATGAAGTTCCAGGAAAAGATGGAAAATTGATGAAAAATCCATACAAAACATGGAATGAAATCGACGCAAAACTTCCTAACAGAAAAATTACCGTTTATGGTCCTCCAACCACATCTGGAACAAGAGATTCATTTGATGAGATGGTGATGGAAGCCGCTTCTAAGAAGTTTGATGCGTATGGTGATAAAAAAGGTAAATACAAAGCGATTCGTCAAGATGGCGTGTTTGTACCCGCAGGTGAAAACGATAACCTAATCGTTCAAAAACTCACCAAAGATACCGCAGCATTTGGTATTTTTGGATACAGCTTCTTAGAAGAAAATGGTGATAAAGTCAATGGCGCAACGGTTGATGGTATTGCTCCAACATCTGAGAATATCTCAAGTGGTAAATACCCAATTTCAAGAAGCCTTTTCATCTATGCTAAAAACTCACACCGTGGTAAAGTTAAAGGAATGGATGAATTCTTTAAACTTTATGTGGATGACAAAATGGTTGGACAAAAAGGTGTTTTAAAAACGATTGGTTTAGTGCCAATGACAAGCGATGAGCTTAAAAAAGTTCAAGCAGCGGTTTTAGCCAAAACAAAACTAACCGAAGAAATGGTTAAAAAACATACCATTCTTCCATAACCTAACGCGTTACATGTAAAACCAAAAGGGAAGGTGTGAAAACATCTTCCCTATTTTTCTAAAAGGACTCTGGTGAGCACTCAAACACTTTATCTTATCTTTTTTGGCGGTCTTTTTCCGCTGATGTTTATAGGCTACATCATCGGTAAAGCGCGCGCTGTGGGTATCCGCTCCAAAGGTATTAAAATGCATTCACAGCCTGACCAATACGGCTGGTTTGTGGCACTCTATACGGGGCTTCCAATCATTACGATTGGGTTTGTTGGCGTATTTTTATATCTTTTTGGCATTGATGCTGTTCCTCCTTTCGCACTTGTAAGTGGTGCTTTGAGTGTGGGTGCTATCACTCTTTTGCTTTTCTTTAAACAAGTTGCCCCTGATACACGTGCTCGTGATGGTGTGGAGAATTTCATCAAAGGGATGTTGCTGTTTGCTTCGCTCATTTCGGTGATGACCACTTTTGGTATTTTGCTTTCGATTATCTTTGAAGCACTGCATTTTTTTCAAACACAAAGCGTCATGTACTTTTTATTTGGTACGGAATGGGCGCCTGACACCGCCTTTTTAGAAGGTGCAGGACGAGCTGACGCGGGAAGTGCGCAAGCAAAATTTGGAGCGGTTCCTATTTTTGCAGGAACATTTTACATCACCATTATGGCGATGATTTTAGCCGTTCCTGTTGGGCTTCTCTCTGCCATCTTTATGTCAGAGTACGCCACTCCAAAATTAAGAAGTCAACTCAAACCTTTCTTAGAAATCTTAGCGGGTATCCCAACCGTTGTTTACGGCTTTTTTGCAGCCTTGACGATTGCTCCAGCGGTGGTGAAGTTTTTTGCTCTTTTTGGCGTTGAAGCACAGTACCAAAACGCACTCTCAAGTGGTATCATCATGGGGGTTATGATTATCCCGTTTATCTCTTCACTCTCCGATGATGTTATCAGTGCCGTTCCTCAAAACATGCGAAACGGTGCGTATGCGCTTGGGATGAATAAGGCAGAGACCATTCGTTTTGTCGTACTTCCATCCGCCATGCCAGGTATCATCGCTTCGATACTTTTAGCGGTATCACGTGCTTTAGGCGAGACAATGATTGTGGTGATGGCGGCAGGTCTACGCCCCAATCTTTCGTGGAATCCACTCGAAGATATGACAACGGTGACCGTTAAAATCGTCGAATCACTCACCGGCGACCAAGAGTTTAACAATCCACTCACACTTTCCGCTTTTGCACTTGGTTTTGTGCTGTTTGTGGTGACGTTGGTGATTAACATCATTTCGGTGAGTACTATTCGAAGTTTCCACCGCAAATATAAAATTTCAACACTCTAAGGCAATCTGATGCAAGAGAATAACAAAGACTATTTTTACATTCCCCAAATCAAACGACGCAATCAAAAAGCGGCACTTTTTAAATATCTGTGTGTCGCCGCCATTGCGTTTTCTATTTCATTTTTGATTTTCTTTCTTGTGGATATCGTTCGTGCAGGCTATCCTGCTTTTACACAAACGTATATTAAAATTGAGATTAAAATTACCGAAGAGATTGTTGAAAATCCTTACAGTGCCATCAGCGGAAAACACCTTAAAATTATCAGTCGTGCGTGGCTAAGAGATTTACCCAATGAAATTAAGAAAAATCCCTCATGGATGAATACCACGCAAGAGTTTTGGGCACTTGCAAACTCTGAAGTTGACCAATACATCAAAGGCAAAGAGTCTCGAACGTCCTCGCGAGATAGAGCCATCGTTGATGAGTTCAAAGAACAAGGCAAGGTTGAGCGCAAATTGAACACCATCTTTTTAGGTACGGGGGATTCTAAAATTCCTGAAAATTCAGGGATTTACTCTGCGATTATTGGAAGTATCATGACTATGTTGGTGACGATTGCTATCGCCTTTCCTATCGGCGTTATGACGGCGATTTATTTGGAAGAGTTTGCTCCTGAGAATAAACTCACCCATATTATTGAGGTCAATATCAATAATCTTGCTGCCATTCCTTCTATTTTGTTTGGACTTTTAGGGTTGGCGATATTTATTAATTTTTTTGGCGTGCCTAGAAGTTCACCGCTTGTGGGCGGTATGACTTTGGCGTTGATGAGTTTACCTGTCATCATTGTAAGCTCCAAAGCAGCGCTTAAATCAGTTCCTGCAAGTATTCGTCAAGCAGGTTTTGGTTTGGGGTTAACCAAATGGCAAATTGTACGAGACCATGTGTTACCTGTAGCTATGCCAGGTATTTTAACGGGCTCTATCATCTCCATAGCACGCGCCATTGGTGAAACAGCTCCTTTGATTATCGTAGGAATGATTGCTTTTGTCCCCGATGCGGCGACTAGCTTTACTGACGCAGCAACGGTTTTGCCTGCGCAAATCTTTACATGGGCGGGTATGCCTGAAAAAGCCTATTTGGAGCGAACCGCTGCGGCGATTGTGGTGTTGTTAGTCTTGCTGCTCTCTTTAAATGCGGTAGCAATTTATTTACGAAAAAAATTTGAACGAAAGTGGTAATGCGTCATGGAAAATAATTTTATTCACACATCTCTTAGTGATCGTGAAATGCTGAGTAAAGAAGAACAGAGCATCAAAGTAGAGGTTAAAAATCTTAACCTATTTTACGGAGACAAACAAGCGCTCAATGGCATTAATATGGATATCTATACCAAAAATATCACCGCACTCATAGGACCTAGTGGCTGTGGAAAGTCAACGTTTTTGCGTTGTATCAACCGTATGAATGACTTAGTGCAGAGTTGTCGAGTCGAGGGGTATATTGGTGTGGACGGACATGATATTTATGACAAATCCATCGACGTCGTTGCCGTGCGAAAACGTGTGGGAATGGTGTTTCAACAACCCAATCCTTTCCCAAAAAGTATCTATGAAAATGTTGCTTACGCGCCTTTGATGCATGACATTGTTAAAAAAGGCAAAGAGTGCGATGAGTTAGTTGAACGTGCGCTTAGGGGTGCGAACTTGTGGGATGAGGTTAAAGATAAGCTACGAGATCCAGGAACCGCACTCTCAGGTGGTCAGCAGCAACGCTTGTGTATTGCACGTGCGATTGCGGTAGAGCCTGATGTCATTTTGATGGATGAACCCACCTCCGCACTTGACCCCATTTCCACAGAGAAGATTGAAAACTTGATGTTGGATTTGAAGAAAAACTACACCATCATCATCGTCACACACAACATGCAACAAGCCGCCCGAATTGCTGATTATACAGCGTTCTTCCACCTTGGAAATCT
>JAGOZL010000005.1 GCA_018058685.1 Sulfurospirillum sp. | reverse complement strand
TTTTCTAAGAGCTCTTTTGTCAAAGGCTCGTTAGTTTGCACAGCCTTGTTGATGGCACGTAAGATTTCGTCGTGACTGCCGTAGTTGATGGCTAAGATTTGTGTGAGTCCTGTGCATGTTTGTGTCGCTTCTTTGGCTTTTGCTATCTCTTTTTGCAAGCTAGAAGAGAGCTTGCTCATATCGCCAATGACTTCAAAGCGAATATTGTTTTGTTTGAGAATGGCAACTTCGCTTTTTAAAAAAGAGGAGAGTAACTTCATCAAAAGAGTCACTTCCGCTTTAGGACGATTCCAGTTTTCGGTGCTAAAGGCGTAGAGGCTTAAGTATTTGACACCCATTTGAGAAGCGTATTCGGTGATTTCTCGTACCTTTTTAGCCCCTTCTTTATGTCCAAAAGAGCGCTCTTTACCTTGGCGTTTTGCCCACCTGCCATTGCCATCCATGATAATCGCCAAATGTACCAAATCATTCATAGTTTTTACTTCTTAAATGCTTAATTTTTAAGAGTGTATTCTATCCTCTTTGCCTTTAGGCTTACTTGACAAATTCACCCACTTTGACTAAAATTACGCCATTACTACTTTACGTCGACTCAAGCAACTCTATCTTCGTGGGCACTTTTCAAGACTTAAGAGACTTTAGTTTCATGAACGATAAATAAAACCAAAAAGAAGGCACAATGAGCGGAAATACTCCAACCTCAAACAACCCAAATTCTCATGCACCCAGCAATGCTCCAAGTAAACCTAACCATCACTCTAAATCACGCACACACGTTCCCGTTGATGGCTATAAAATCGAGGGTTTACGCACCACTCCTTTAGAAAAGTTACTCGAAATTGCAACTGAACTTGGCATCGAAAATCCAAACGAACTTAAACGCCAAGACTTAATGTTTGAGATATTAAAGTCTCAAGTCAACCAAGGTGGGTTTATCCTCTTTACGGGTATCTTAGAAATCGCAGGTGAAGGGTATGGCTTTTTACGAGCTACGGATGCTAACTTCTCCGACAGTGCCAACGATGCATATGTGAGTAGCACCCAAGTCAAAAAATTTGCCCTTAGAACAGGTGATATCGTCACAGGACAAGTACGCCCTCCAAAAGATCAAGAGCGCTACTATGCGTTACTCAAAATCGAAGCGATTAACTACCTTCCGATGGGAGAAAGTAAAAAACGTCCTTTATTTGAAAACCTAACCCCACTTTATCCGACAGAAAAAATCAAACTCGAATACGACCCGATGAAAATCACAGGACGTGTTTTAGACCTTTTTACACCGCTTGGAAAAGGTCAACGTGGACTTATCGTTGCCCCTCCACGAAGCGGTAAGACAGAGCTTATGAAAGAGCTCGCACACGGTATCGCACGTAACCATCCCGAAGCACAACTCATCGTACTACTTGTTGATGAGCGTCCTGAAGAGGTGACCGATATGCAACGCTGTGTTCAAGGCGAAGTGTACAGTTCAACCTTTGATATGCCAGCATCAAACCATGTCCGTGTTGCTAACCTTGTCATCGAAAAAGCCAAACGTATGGTTGAGATGGGCAAAGACGTTATCATCTTACTAGATTCCATTACTCGTTTAGCTCGTGCGTACAATACCGTCACACCTTCTAGTGGAAAAGTGTTAAGCGGTGGTGTGGATGCAAACGCACTTCATAAACCAAAACGCTTCTTTGGTGCGGCTAGAAATATCGAATTTGGTGGCAGTTTAACCATCATTTCAACCGCATTGATTGAAACGGGAAGTAGAATGGATGAAGTGATTTTTGAAGAGTTCAAAGGAACGGGAAACAGCGAAATCGTTCTTGATAGAAATATCTCTGATAGAAGAATATACCCAGCGGTCAACATCATGAAATCAGGAACGAGAAAAGAAGAGCTACTTCTTAGCCCAGATACCTTACAAAAAGTATGGGCACTTAGAAGTGCGATTAACCAGATGGAAGATATCGAAGCGCTTAAATTCTTGTACGCTAAGATGCTAAAAACCAAGGACAACGAAGAATTACTCTCCATCATGAACGAATAAAAGGCCAAACTGTGACACACGTCCTCGCTTTAAAATACCGCCCCTCAAGTTTTGATAAACTCATCGGACAAGAGGCTGTTGTTCAGACCTTAAGCCTCGCTCTTTCCGGAGAGCGACTCTCTCATGCCTACCTCTTTTCAGGGCTTCGTGGCAGTGGAAAAACCTCAACAGCTCGTATTTTTGCAAAAGCCTTAGTGTGTGAAAAAGGTCCAACATCAACCCCATGCGAAACGTGTGAGCATTGTTTGAGTGCAAATGAAAACCGTCATATCGACATCATCGAAATGGACGCGGCATCCAATCGTGGGATTGACGATATACGTGAACTGATTGAAAGCACCAAATACAAACCTAATATGGCGCGTTTTAAGATTTTCATCATCGATGAAGTCCACATGCTCACGACCCAAGCGTTTAATGCGCTTTTAAAAACGCTTGAAGAGCCGCCGCCTTATGTTAAATTTATCCTAGCGACAACCGACCCACTAAAACTTCCAGCGACGATTCTCTCGCGCACACAGCATTTTCGTTTTAAACAGATTAAAAACAGCGATGTGGTAAATCACCTTTGTCACATTTTGCATTTGGAAAATGTAGGGTATGAAAAAGAGGCGTTGGAGATGTTAAGCCGAGCGGGAAATGGCTCTTTGAGAGACACACTCACCCTCATGGATCAAGCCATCATTTATTCTAAAGGCTTCATCACACCAAGTAGCGTGGCTACAATGTTGGGACTTCTTGACCCCACACAATTAGAGCGTATCTTTGCGGCTGTTTTAGGAAGTCATCGCCATGAACTTCTAAGCCTTATCAAAGAGCTTGAAAGTTATGAGTGTGAAGTGGTCATTGATGAACTGATCGTCTACCTTAAAAACGCTTTCTTTGAACAAGACAGACGCTTTTCAACCCTTTTATATGAGCGCTTTTTTAAGATTTTGAGTGAAGCTAAAAGTTTATTGCATATCAACGCGAACAATGGCTTTGTACTCTCTTTAGTCTTTTTCAAAATGGTTGAGGCAACACACATTAAGAGCATCGAAGAGATGATTGACTCTTTGGAGAGTGAGAAATTTCGCATCCCCATATCCTCTTTACATGTAAAAGCACAACCCTTAGAAGAGACGCCCATCCATGAAAGCGCTCAGCCTGTTGTGAAGCGAAACGATAAAGAGCTTTTTACAAAACTGTGTGCCAAACTCAAAGACCGCAATGTAGAGCTTGGAAATTGTTTTGAAAAAAATATCACTTTTTTAGCGTTTGAAGAGCATATTTTACGACTCGAATCCAGTGCAAAAGATGATGACAGTACCATTTTGAAACACAACTCAGGCATCATCAAGCATTTTGTGCAAGAAGTTTTTGGGCTAGAGACTAAAATTGACATCGTTAAAAATCTTGAGCCACTCATCCAAGAAGAGTCTTCACTCCCTGATATGCAAAGTTTCAATGAAAGTGCTTCGATGATTGAAAGTCTTGAGTTTGAAACACCGCAAAGTGAAAGCTGTGCAACAGGAACGATGATGGCAAAAGAGCGAGAAATCGATGTCAAAGAGATTTTAAACGACCCTTTTATCCAAAAAGCGCAAGAGTTGTTTGAGCCTCGTAAAATCGAAATTCATCCTAAGGTCTAACTATGCTGATTATCAACACGGGTGGCACCTTTAACAAGCATTACAATCCTTTAAAAGGCGAACTTGAAGTTCCTAAAGACAACATTGCCCTTGAGTCAATACTACGCTACTGCTACAACACGCCCTATACGCTTAAAGCTATCATTCATAAAGACAGTTTGGAGATGAATGAGGATGATAGAGCGCTGATGTTAAAAACCATTCAAAACCACGCCTCAGATAAAATTCTCATTGTTCATGGAACCGATACAATGGATATTACAGCTTCGTATTTGGATTTACATGTAAAGGATAAAACCATCTTTCTCACAGGCGCTATGGTGCCTTTTAGCATCGATACGGTTGAGGCAACAGCGAACTTTATGTTTGCGCTTGGGGATTTACATGTAAGAGAAGAAAAAGGGATTTTTATCAGTATGCATGGCGTTACACTTGAACACACACGCATCTACAAAAACAGAGAAAAAGGGATTTTTGAGCCTCGTTAAGCGTCTCTCAACGCTTGCGTTTTCCCCAATAAAAAGTGACTCACCACAATCACATAATACGGATATATCACCACGCCCACGATAGGAATCAGCGTTAACGCAAAACATAAGGCAGAGAGCGCTCTGCTTTGTCCTCCATAACTCTTTTGAATCTCTTTGTACTCCGCATACGAATGCACCACCGAAGCAACTTCCAAAATCAACAGTTTGTGAAAGAGATAAAACACAGGAATCAGTAACATGATATTAAGCACGGGAATAAACAATAAAGGAGAAAAAAGAATCAAGAGCAATACCGTCACAACAATAGCTTTGAGCAGTAACCACATATAATGAGGTAAGGCAATCCCCTTGAAACGCACCTGCGGATAGTATTTTTGAGCAATCTCTTTAATAAAATAACTTGCAAAAAACCCTACAATGACGGAGTAAACCATCAAAAAGAGATAATACACCACCATCGCCGAGCTTAAGAAAAAAAGCACCATGATAAGCGTTTTTGCAATCACCACAAACGAGAGAAAACTCAAAAGCCAATGTTGCTCTAAGCCACTTTCAAAACCTTGAACCCAATCTCCCACAAAAAGAGTTAAAGACTCAACCCCTCCAAACACCACCCAAATAAGCCCAACAAAAAAAAGAATCGTCGCAATAAACGATAAGAGTGTGACCCATAACACATTGGGAGAGAGTGCATCTTTTAAAGAGTTAGCAAAGATATGAGGAAGTGTCATAATACGCCTTTATCGGATAATTGTTAGTCCGCCATAGCGCACATTAAATACCTCATCTTTCATCGTAAGGTATAAAATAGCTTCGATGAGGCTGATAAGAGAGGGAATAAACGTCCAACAAAATAAAAGGTATAGAAAACCTCGTCCGATTTGACCTAAATAAAACTTATGCACCCCAAAGCCTCCCAGGAAAAAAGCAAACAGCGCAGCGGCTATTTTACTTTTTCCATTAGGGGCACTGCTTGTGAGGCTATTGGAAAAGGGATACTGTTGTCGAACACCGCATTTGGGACAGATTTCTGCCTCTTTTTTGATAATCTCACCACACGCTGCGCAAAATTTTTCATCAGGCTGTTTTGTTCGACTTTCCATTTTCACTCCTTACTCGATAGGCTTTCCATTGACGGTAATGACGCCTTTTTTCATCGCAATATCATACACAAAAAAATCACCCTCAGCTTTTCCCAGTGCAAAATCTTCAGGAATTGTCACTTCTAAACCCTCAAGCGTTTTACGGTCATTCTTGTGTATCTTCACTTTAGAACTAATATCCAAAAGTTCCACAATCGCTAAGGGGCTTTGCGCATCGGTGTAATTGTTTTTGGCAATTTCTAACGTCGTATCAATGCTGATATCTTGAAGTGCTAACACCCCTGTAAGCTCTTTAAGGGCAATCCCAAAATCAAGCTTCACCCCATCGTTAATCAATCCTACAAAATTAGCAATTAACTCTTCATCGCTAGGACCATTAACCCCTAGCATCAAGGCATTATAATCCTTTTGTAATTTTTTAATTTTTTGGGAGCTGATACCACTGAGTTTAAGATTGGCTAAGAGAGTTTGAAGTTTAAAATCTTCCAAGCCATTAGCAAAAGAAACATCTTTGAGCGCATAATCTGCTTTTAACCAAAGTTGTTCGCGTGCCTCTTCCAATGAGCTGTTCACTTTAATATTCGCAACACTAAAATCAACTTTTTCGCCCATCTCTTCAAGTGCAAAATGGTATTTACCCACTTCCAAAGCACCTTGGTTGTTCAAATCATCTTTGAAATTGAAGCGGTAAGCAAAATCGTTAAGCTCACTTTTGAGAGTAAACCCTTCACCGCTCACACCAATGAATTGTTTTGCGATACCTACATTTCCTTTCACCACACCCTTTTCTTCATCAAGGGCTAAGGTGTTATTGGATGTGTCGATGTCAAGCATGCCTTCTTTCAGTTTTAAACTCTCTTTGATGTCACGAACTTTGAGGGTTTTAAACTTTTGATTGGAATCCAATGTCATATCCAACGCAAAAACGCCCCTCGTTAAAAGAGGTAAAATCACACTGCTTAACTCTTTATCGTTTGAAAGTTCGGCTTGTGTTGCATGAGGAAGGTGTGCTAGCGCCAATGAAACCTGAGACTCTTGGGGTAAAAGATTTGAGTTGTTCATTTGAGCTTTAAATTTTAGCCCATTAAAGGCTTGATTCATCTCTTTTGCATCAATCTCTTTCATACTTTGCGCAAAAATTTTATACTGTGCATTTTTAGCAACCAAGGTATCCAAGAGATAATCTCGCACCTTCGCAGCATCTACTACCTCTAAGGTAAAATCTCGTTGCGTTGAAAAATAGCCACTTTTACTTAAGGCTTCGTGTTTAAATCCGTTTTGCTCTAAAAGCACTTTGTGTTGTTCAAGGGCCTTATCAACCGATGAAGAGACGATAAGAGGTGTCACGCCTAATGCCGCAACAACCACAGAAGCGATAACGAGGTATTTGGTATTTGCCATGCAGTGCCTTTAAGATTTATAACCTAAAATATAATAGGTATTTTTGTTAGGAACTTTCTCCAACGTAATTTTATATTTTTCAGACCACTTAGCAATCATCGCATTGACCTCTTCAATCATCTCTTCGCCTTGTGCTTCGTTTTTGATTTTGAAATAATCTTTATTGCTTGAAAGTGCTACAAAAGAGTGGTGTGCTTTGAGTGCATCATGTAATGTGATAAGATGTTTTTCAATATGCTCAAACCCTGCCGTGTTTTCAATCACACGTTTTACTTGTGCGACCGCACTTTCACTGACACTGTATCCTAATTGTGTTAATATCGCTTGATGTTGCATTTTTATCCTTTTTACATGTAACCATTTTAGAGTTCTTACAGAACTCTTGATAGGTTTTTAAAGCGAAGCTCTAAAGACTACGCTAACGCTGTGTTCTCTTTGGCAAAGAAGCCCTCATACGCTTAGTGCTTTAACGTTTTTGCGCGATGAGCACATCTTCTATCATTTTAGAAATATCGCCATCTAAAATGTTATTGACCTGTGAATAAGCGATACCGCTTCGGTTATCTTTGACTTGCTGATACGGAGCGAGTACATACGAGCGGATTTGATGTCCCCAACCGATTTCGCTCTTCTCCACACCATCTTTTTCCGCTTGCTGTTTCTCAAGCTCCAACTCATACAAACGTGACTTCAACATCTTCATAGCCGATGCTCTGTTTTTATGCTGAGAGCGGTCATTTTGACATTGCACCACGATACCTGTTGGCATATGGGTAATACGAATCGCACTGTCCGTTTTATTGACATGCTGTCCACCTGCTCCACCTGCTCGGTATGTGTCTACTTTTAAATCGCGCTCTTCGATAACGATGTCAATATCATCGTCCACTTCAGGTGAAACCATCACCGAACTAAACGACGTATGACGTTTGGCATTGGCATCAAACGGACTGATGCGCACCAAACGATGAATGCCGTTTTCCACTTTCATATACCCATACGCATTTTCACCGCTGATGATAAAACTCACATCTTTAAGCCCTGCTTCTTCGCCCTCTTGGTAGTCCAAAACCTCGATTTTAAACCCGCAACGCTCTGCCCAACGCAAATACATACGGTACAAGATACTCGCCCAGTCTTGACTCTCCGTTCCTCCAGCTCCTGGATGGATAGAGACGATAGCGTTTTTATTGTCATTTTCACCACTGAGCATCATCGCAATTTCTAAATTGGTGATATGATCTTCCAAATGCTCTGCATCACGATAAAGCTCTTCAATGGTTGCTTCATCGTTTTCACTGTTTGCCATCTCGTACAAATCTACAGCATCTATGACCACATTTTTGGCTTTTGTGTAACGATTAAGCAGTGAGTTAAGACCTGTTTTTTCTTTTTGCATCTCACCTGCTTTTTTGGCATCATTCCAAAATTCAGGGTCTTGTTCTATCGTCTCAATTTCACCCAAACGCTTAGAAATCTCTTCTGGTTTGATAATCTGCGCAATATTATCCACTTTGGTTGTCAATTTTTTAAGTAACTCTGTGTATTCGTAACTGTCCAACGCTCTTCCTTTTGCTATAATACGCTTTTTAAAAGTATCTATTTTACTCTAAATAAACTCTAAAGTGCCTAAAATGAAAATAGTAAAAACCATTCCCGAACTCCAAAAGGCTAGAAAAGAACTCCACGGCTCGGTGGGATTTGTTCCCACGATGGGAGCATTGCACCATGGACACGTGAGTTTGATTCAAAAATCCCTGAGCGAAAATGAGCATACCATTGTCTCTATCTTTGTCAATCCCACCCAATTTTTAGCCCATGAGGATTTAAGTAAATACCCTAGAAAACCAGAAGCTGATATCAAGATATGTGAATTAGCGGGTGTGGCAATTTTATTTATGCCTGATGTTGCAACCATATATAGCCCATTAGAGCCAACCTTATTGGCACCCTCTTCTAAAGCCTACATCTTGGAGGGATTTTCAAGACCGGGGCATTTTGATGGTGTGTTACGCGTCGTTTTAAAACTCTTTCACCTTACAAAACCCACACGAGCCTATTTTGGTAAAAAAGACGCTCAACAACTTTACCTTATTCAAAATATGGTGAAAACACTCTTTTTAGACCTAGAAATCATCCCATGTGAAATTGTACGCGAAGACGATGGTTTAGCACTTTCTAGCCGAAATGTTTATTTAAATCATGAACAGCGAAAAGAAGCCTTATTGCTCTCCAAATCACTTAAAATTGCCACGCGTTGTGTGATGGCTGGAGGAAGAGAAGTTGCACCCATTAAAGCTGAGATGTTATCCACCATGTCAGCTTTACATGTAGAATACGTGGAAATTTTAAACAGAGATTTTGATACAATATCGTCCATTGAAATAGGAAACTCCATCATTCTCGTCTGCGCTAAAGTGGGAACTACTCGTTTAATCGATAATTTATGGATATAAAAAAGGAAAATCTTGAAAAAATTACATTTGGTCTCTTTAGGCTGTACTAAAAATCTCGTCGACAGCGAAGTGATGCTAGGCAAACTTAAAGAGTATCAACTCTGCGATGACCCAAAAACTGCTGATGTGCTTATCGTCAATACCTGTGGCTTTATCGGACCTGCCAAACAAGAGAGTCTCAACACCATTTTTTCTCTGCATGAAGCGAGAAAAAAAGGCTCTGTGCTTGTTATGGCAGGCTGTTTAACAGAGCGATACAAAGAAGATTTAACCCAAGAGCTTAAAGAAGTTGACCTCTTTACAGGCGTGGGTGATTATGACAAAATCGATGAAATCATCGCCCTACGCCAAAACCGCTTCACACCTTCTACCTATCTTCTCAATGAAGAAGAGCGTGTTATTACAGGCTCAAATGCGCATGCGTATATTAAGCTCTCGGAGGGGTGTAATCAAAGTTGTAGCTTTTGTGCCATTCCTGGTTTTAAAGGAAAACTGCTTTCACGCACACTTGAATCGCTGATTAAAGAGGTCAAAGCACTGGTTTCCAAAGGCTTTTATGACTTTAGTTTTATCTCTCAAGATAGTAGCTCATTTTTGCGTGATGTGGGTGAAAAAGAGGGGCTCATTAAACTCATTGATGCGGTGGAACAAATTGAGGGCGTTAAAAGTGCGCGTATCTTGTACCTCTATCCTACTACCACATCCAATGCTTTGATTGAACGCATTATTGCATCTCCTGTGTTTCATAATTACTTTGATATGCCTATCCAACATATTAGCGATTCAATGCTCAAACGCATGAAGCGAGGAGCGGGACGTGAGCGCATCATCGAACAGTTAGAACTTATGAAAAAAGCGCCCAATAGCTTTATTCGCACCAGTTTTATCGTGGGACATCCAGGGGAAAGTGAAACAGAGTTTCAAGAACTTCTGGACTTTACCAAAGCGTTTGATTTTGACCGTGTCAACATCTTTGCTTATTCTGATGAAGAAGACACATCTGCTTATGAAATGGAAGAGAAAATCGACACTAAAACCATCAATAAACGCATTAAACAACTGGATAAACTCGTCCAAGCCAAAACGAAAAAAAGTTTTGAAAAAGAGGTAGGTAAAGAGGTACTGATTCTTATAGAAGGAGAAAGCAGTGAGCATGAATTTTTCATGGGAGCACGCGAGCTTCTTTGGGCTCCCACTATCGATGGTGAAATCTTGGTGAATGATTCAGACATTGAGGGAATTCGAGTGGGCGGATGTTACCGTGCAAAAATCAGCGAATGTGCTGGAGATAAACTCATTGCCACCATTACCTCTGTTGCATGAAGCAACGCTTTCTTATCTAAAAACCCGTAAAAATTTACTCGCATTCTCAGGCGGTGGAGACTCTACCGCCTTGTTTTTTTTACTGCTTGAACACGGCATTCCTTTTGATATTGCCCATGTCAATTACCAAACAAGAGCACAAAGTAACGCCGAAGAGCAGTACGCACGAGCATTAGCAAAGAACTATCAAAAAGAAGCTTTTATTTTTACATGTAACCTCTCACCTAAAAACTTTGAACACAATGCTCGCCATGCTCGCTACACCTTTTTTGAACGCGTCATTCAAGAAAAAGAGTACGACACACTTTTAAGTGCGCATCATTTGGGGGATAGATTGGAATGGCTTTTAATGCAGCTGTGCAAAGGAGCTGGAGTGGTTGAACTGCTTGGGATGCAAGAGATGGAAGAAAAAGAGGGATATATGCTTATTCGCCCTTTATTGCATCTCAATAAAACCTCTTTGCTTCACTATCTGAATGAAAGAAATATCACCTATTTTCATGATGAGAGTAATGATGAAGAAACGTACGTGCGAAATTACTTTCGTCACCATCATGCCTCAAAGCTTATTGAAACCTATGCCTCAGGGATTGCTAAAAGTTTTGACTATCTTGAAGAAGATGCCAAACGTTTATTACCAAAAGCGATGAAGCACATAGAAGAACTTTTTATCATTGAACAAGCAAATGATGAACTTTTAAATATTCGCTCCATTGATAAAGCATTAAAAAAACTAGGTATCGTCGCCTCTTATGCACAGCGCCAAGAGATACTGCGTACACATGATTGTGTTGTTGGAGGTAAAGTGGCTGTATGTTACAGCGATGGTGCTATTTATGTAGCTCCTTTTTGTACAGACACTATGGATAAATCATTTAAAGAGCTCTGTCGATGTGCACGTATCCCTCATAAAATACGCCCTTATCTTTATAAAAAAGGTATCTTTCCTAACGCGTTGTTGCGTTAAGGTCATATACTTTTAGTTTAAACGTTGATGTGATATTTTCTTTGTTGCTTGATTCAAGATGAATAGGAAAATCCGCTTGAACAATATTGTTATAACGATTTAAGCCTTCTAAAAAATGATAGAAATTTGTTGGTGTTTTAAGTGCAGAAGTGACATTGAGTTCATACTCCACAAACTCTTTTTTATAATCACTTTGAGTCGTTTGTGCCAAATGAACATCGCTAAAAAACTTACGTGCATACTCCACAAATTCATCATCTGCAAACGAATGACGAAATGCTTTAATCACATGCGCATTCTCTGCTTTGAGCTTAGAAAGTTCTGCCTCACGCTCTAAAAAAAGATTTTCCACACGTGTTTTATGAACAAGGACGCGTTTGTGCTCTGCTTTAAGCATACGGTGTTCTTTAATATTAGGAATAATCAAAATAAAAATAAGTCCAAAAGTGACCACTAAAAAAATAATCAAAAATAAAAGTAACTTCATAAAATCAATTTTTTCGAGGCTACGGTCTACACTACTCACGCATCCCCTCCTCTACAATAATTTTATTGGTACTTACAAAATTATACCATCCTTGCGGCGTCAAATAAAAAGTAGTTTGACTGGTATGAAAAATAGATTTCAAGGGTGCTGCTAAGAGAAAATTAAAGGCATCTTGAGTAGGTGTTACGCCGTATAAAACCAATGAATTGCGGTCCATTTCCACTTTTTTAAGTGTAATTTGATCAGGAACCAAGTCAAAGAGATTTTTCATACTCTCCTTAAGGAGTGTATTGTTTGAAAAAATTTCCTCAGCAAGTGCTTTTTGCCGCAAAATAAGACCAATCGCCTCATCATCTTCATCAATTTTATGTTCTAAAGATTCTCTCTCTTGTGTTAAATTAACAATTCCTTCTTTAAAAGATTGAATTTCTATAGCAATATACCCATTAAAAATAAACATAAAAAGAGCCATGAGCGCAATGAATGAAATCCAAAGTTTGCTAAAAAGGGATACAAAATGTTTTTTGCGGGGGACTATGAAACTTTGTTTCATCGGAAAATCTCTTTTATCGCGATATCACACATTCGATCACTCACATCAACTTTATGAATTTCTACATCCATCATTAACTCATCTTCAAGCTGGTGAATCAATTCGGAACTGACTTCGTATCCATCAAAAATAATAATTTCTTCAATAAATTCACTGACATATAAAGGATTATGGTAATACTCTTCTAAAGAAGATTTGAGGTACTTATAGACTAATAAATCTCTTCCATAAAGCTCTAAGTTAGTATCTTCTTCACGCACATTATCAATACCTTTAAAATGACCCAATGTTTTAGCTTCATCCACATCTGAAAAGGAATCAACCGATTGAAAATCATCCATATCTCCTAAAGCGGCAAAGCCACTTAAGCTCTCCTCTTCCTCGTCTTCATCCATCAAGGCAGAAAGTTCACCAAGATTGGTAACACCTTCTTCTTGAGTTTCACTTTCCCAGTCATTTACTTCTGCGGTTTGTGTAAAAGCTGTATCACTTTGCGTTCTAAAAAAAGCACCAAAGTGAAGTTTTTTCTCTTCCATGATGGCTAAAACAAAAAAATCTTGACAGTTTAAAAGATAGCATGTGGGTTTATTTTTAAGTTTTTGAGAGACCACAAAATCATTCAAAATGATAAAAGGTGCGTAAAGTAAATCTAATCCTACTTCTGAAAATAAGTTTTTTGCCCACTTGATTTCAATGTACGAAGCATAGGTCGTCCATTGATTGTTTAAAACAACATAATGAACATTATTGATATCGACACTGTGTTTTGTAAAAGCAGATTTTCCTGTACCTTCAAAAGCGCCTTGGCCCATAACACCTAGCAAAAAAGCAACATACACAAATGCGTACTCTTCTTGCAAGGCAATCAGATAGTTTTCAACATTCTTATCAAGTGCATCTGTTGAACCTGAGAGAGAAAAGGTTTTAGTAAAAGTCTTTTTTACGCTACCATCTTGAATCACTTTACAACGCAAGACACATTCTGATTCACTTAAAACCACAGCCACAAAAAGGTTCTGAAATTTTTTTTGAATGATGGTTCTTAGGCTCATAAAGCTTTCTCTTTGTGCACGTACATCTCTTGTATGAATTTTGTTCTATAGTGTAAACTAATCTTGCTTAAGATTTGTAAAAAACACAAGCAAAAAAAGTACCCGTATCTCAATATCGGCTATTGCGCATGTTCTAGTAGCTTTTCCTTGACCAAAGCAATGCCTTCTTCAAGAGAAAGGTCATCCACATAAAAAGGGTCCCCAAAATAAAACTCTAATGTACTAAAAGGCTTTGGAATGCAAAATTGATCCCAACTGCGCATCTTCCAAAAATGAGAAGCATTACAATTCATTGTAATAATAGGAACGTGTTGAAGCTTCGCCATGGTGACAAGACCATGAGCAACACTATGCCTTGGACCTCTTGGACCATCTGGGGTAATACCAATATCACGTCCCTCTTTTAAAGAACGAAGGGCTAATCTTAAGACCTCTTTTCCACCTTTGGAAGAGCTGCCTCGTAAAACACCCCCTCCAAAAAGCTTAAAAAGACGCGCAACTAGCTCCCCATCAAAATGCTGACTCACAATGGTATCAATTTTTTGTCGCTTAGAGTAATACGCATACGCAAAAGCCACCATCAAAAGTTCCCCATGCCAAATAGCGTAGATACTAGGTGTTATGGAGCCATTCTCTTTGATATGGAACTTTTTTTTACATGTAAAGTATAGAAGCTTTATAAAGACATAAATAATGGGTGGCAAAATCCACGCCAAAAGTTTGCGACGATTCGCTTTAGAGAACAATTTCGCCATATAAAGAAAGACGTTTAGGATTGGTTATTTTGATATTCACCGTTTGACCTAAAAGATTTTCATTTCCTTGAATTTGCACAAGGGCATTATTATCGGTCCGCCCTGCTAAAAATCCACTGTTGCGAAGTTCATCGATATAAACAGCATACACTTTATCGCGCCTTCCCTCACTAATCTCGTCCAAAATAGTATCTTGAATGACTTGTAAACGCTCTAAGCGTTCAGAAGCAACCTCAGGGTCAACTTGATTGGTAAATTCTGCTGCTTTTGTGAGTGGGCGAGGTGAGTATTTAAATGCGAAAACTTGTTCAAATTTTACTTGTCTCATGACATCCAAACTGTCTTCAAAATCAGCTTCACTCTCCCCTGGGAAAGCAACGATAATATCGGTACTAATTGAAACATCTGGCACCATCGCTCGTAATTTTAAAGCCCTATTTAAAAACCACTCTTTAGTGTAGCCTCGTTTCATCTGCTCTAAAATATGAGTTGAACCACTTTGAAGAGGCATGTGCATCGATTTACATACTTTTGGGTTATTGGCAAAGGTTTCTAAAAACTTATCATCCATATGTAGAGGATGCGGAGAAGTGAAACGAATACGTTCTACCTC
Organism: Sulfurospirillum sp.; assembly: GCA_018058685.1. GTDB lineage: Bacteria > Campylobacterota > Campylobacteria > Campylobacterales > Sulfurospirillaceae > Sulfurospirillum. The sequence goes on along the minus strand of JAGOZL010000005.1, from coordinate 27,151 downwards.
ATCAATGTCACTAATAGCGTTTAAAAGATCAGAAAAATCAAAGTTATAATCGACTTTTCCACTAAAACGTCTGCCATAGTTATTAACATTTTGTCCCAGTAAAAAAATCTCTTTCGCACCACTAAGGGCAGCTTTTCGCGCTTCTTGGATAATGAGTTCAGGAGGAATAGATATCTCTTCGCCTCTGGTGTGAGGCACAATGCAGTAGGTACATTTTTTATCACATCCAATAGAGATGTTCACATAAGCCTTATAAAGACTATTACGGTACTCACCAAAAGCATAGGTACTTTCATCATAATCAGTATCAACGCTTAAAAATTTTTCAGTATTAACGGCAGTGGATATTTTAGAAACATTACGTGCACCAATGACAAAGCTCACATAAGGAGCTCTCTTAAAAATTTCTTTACCCAAATGGCTTGCGGTACATCCACACACACCAATTTTTGCCCCTTCTTTTTTCTGTAAATTGTATTTACCAATTTCAGAAAAAAGCTTGCTGACAGGTTTTTCACGTACACTGCACGTGTTCACCAAGATAAGATCTGCTTCTGCAAGATTGTCTGTTAAAGAATAAGCCTCTTTTTCACCAAGTTCTGCGATAATATGTTCTGAGTCGCGCACATTCATGGCGCAACCCAGCGTCTCAATATAGAGTTTTTTGCTCTGTTGTGTCAATCATCAACCTTATAGAATATGTACTTCATACATATAATCACCTTCACCAAGGCCGTATTTAATATCTCGTAAATAGACGCTAAAACCTTTTGCTTCAAAGTGTTCTACCAAGCTTACAAGGTCTTTATGAGAGTTTTCTTTATCGAAATAAAAAATCTTCTGTCCCTCTTTTTCGATAATTTCAGTAACTTTTTCTAGCGTAATCGTTTTTGGTTTTCCATTAATTTCGTTGCGTGCCAATTTGATTTCCATGACCTGTCCTCTTTTGCCAAAAATTATCCGATGCGTTTTACATGCACAAAGATATATCGCGGATTATACTTTGTTTTCGATAAATTCCTTATTAAAATGAGACTCTTTCGCTCTTATAAAGTTAAACAAAAGAAGATTTTAGCTATAATCTTTTTCTTCGCCTCGCAATCGTTTAAAATTCCATCATGACTTTTTAGCATTGCGATTATCACCCAAATGTATTTTATTAAGGAAAATTATGGAAAAAATTGTAGACATTATCGAATCTATTGCTCATGAAAAAGGGCTTGACATTCTTGAAGTACGTAACACTGTTACACTAGCCTTGGTAAAAACAGCAAAAAAAGTTTACGGCAATCAGTACGAATACGGTGCTGAAATCGATCCTGCTACAAAAAGTTTAAAATTGTATCAAAAAGTGATTGTTGTCAGCCCTGATGATGAACGACTTTTGGATGGCAATGAGAATTTTATCGCCATCAAAGAGGCTAAAGAGGTTGATCCTGATATTGAGATTGGAGATGAACTGACTTATGAGCTTCCTTTGGACAACCTTGGACGTACTGCAGCGGCTACCTTACAAAAAGAGCTAGAGTATCACATTCAACGACTTTTAGAAACCAATATTTTTGATAAATACCAAAAACTTGTGGGCAAAACGGTTTTTGGAAGTGTTGTGAGAATTGATAACGATGAAAATACCTATATCGAAATCGATGAAATCAGAGCCGTATTGCCTCGTAAAAACCGCATTAAGGGCGAAAAATTTAAAGTGGGCAATGTGGTTAAAAGTGTTATTCGTAAAGTGATGATTGATAAGTCACAAGGTATCTATGTAGAGCTTTCACGCACCAGTCCTAAATTTTTAGAATCCTTATTGGAACTTGAAGTTCCTGAAATCAAAGACGGTTTAATCAAAATCGTAGGAAGTGCACGCATCCCTGGGGAGAGAGCAAAAATCTCTTTGATGTCTTTGCATCCAAATATCGACGCAGTTGGCGCAACCGTTGGAACACGAGGAGTGAGAATCAATGCGGTCAGTAAAGAGCTCAGTGATGAAAATATTGATTGTATCGAATACTCTAATATCCCTGAAATTTTTATCGCTAGAGCACTTAGCCCTGCTATTATCTCAAATGTCAAAATTCAAAATGGCAAAGCTATTGTCACGCTTCCAAGTGATCAAAAATCAAAAGCTATCGGAAAAAGTGGTATCAATATTCGCCTAACCAGCATGTTGTCTGGATTTGAGATAGAACTTGTTGAATCAGGAGGAGCTGCTGTCAATGCAGACGATTCAACAAAAGATGATCAACCAAGTCGTGATCCAAATGCGTTAAAAAACCTTTTCGGCGGATTATAATTGTATCGTTACATGTAAAGCCATTCGAGGCTTTACATGTAACTCTTCCTACTCAGTTTTTTCTTTAACGTACTCCGCACCTTTATTGATTTTCTCTTTTGTCCATTCAGCACCATCGCTTGCATCTTTTTTGATACCACCCCACGTCGCACAGCCACTGAACAATGCAATCATGAGAAATGAAACTATGTACTTCATTTACGTTCTCCTTTTAAAATGTGGATTGAGTTTTGTTAGAACAATATCGGCAATCATATTACCCAATAATGTCAAAAATGATGAAATAATCAAAATACCCATAATCACAGGATAATCTCTACTTAAAGCACTTTGATAGAACAATAATCCCATACCATTAATAGCAAAAATTGATTCTAAAATAACACTGCCACCTATCAAACCAGGCAACGATAAACCTAAGATGGTAATCATTGGCGGTGATAAATTTGGCAAGATATAATGCCAGAAAAGCACTTTTCCCTCTATACCTCTGCTTTTTGCAAAAAAGATATAGTCACTTTTTAAAATATTCAGTGTCAAGCTTCTCACATACAAAATCAAACTTCCCAAACCCCCAAAAACCATCACAAAGATAGGAAGAACTAAGTGCCATGCCATATCAAGATAGTACTTCCACGTCTCTAAAGGAGTGGGCGTTGAATGCACACCAGAGATGGGAAAGAGGTTCCATTTCACTGCAAAAACAAGCACTAAAATCAATGAAAGATAAAATGAAGGCATTGCGTAACTTAAAAGAGCAAATTGCTTGACATTTCTATCGTACATTTGGTCATGTTTAAGCGCTGCTTTGATCCCAAAGTAGACAGAGAGGATAAATACAACAATAAGACTAATAATATTCATCCACAACGTGATAGGAAGACGACTGAGTATCTCATCTCGAACAGCCTTACCACTGGCAAAGGAAATGCCAAAGTCTAGCTGAATGATGGCTGTAAACCATGAAATAAACTGCATCAAAAGAGACTTATCAAGCCCATAAACGCGTTTGAGCTGTTCTAAGGCTTCAGGAGTGATATTGGGGTTTAGTTCTCCACTAGCAAAAAAAGAGTTTGGAGCCAAATGAATCGCTCCAAACGAGAGCAAAGAGATAATACAAAGCATCAATACCACATAGAAGAGTTTACGCAGTATTGATGGTATCATGCTTACTTGCGACGATCCCACGCAAGCGCGGTGTGTCCCTCTTCATCCACTTCATCTAAGCCCATACCCATAATGTTATAACCCGCATCGACGTAATGAATCTCTCCAGTTACACCGCTTGAGAGGTCACTTAATAGATACATACCGCTATTTCCAACCTCATCGGTTGTCACATTTTTACGTAAAGGTGCATTGGTTTCATTCCAATTCAAAATCATACGAAAATCACCAATACCGCTTGCCGCTAAGGTCTTAATAGGACCTGCACTAATGGCATTGACACGAATACCACGACTTCCTAAATCAACCGCCAAATAACGCACACTTGATTCTAATGCCGCTTTTGCCACACCCATCACATTGTAATGAGGAATGTATTTTGGACCACCTAGATAGCTGAGTGTTAAAATAGAGCCATGGTCATTAAGGACTGGCAAACACGCTCTTGTTAAAGAGACCAAAGAGTAAGCAGAGGTTCCAAGAGCAATATCAAACGCTTCTTTCGTGGTATCGACAAACTTTCCACTCAAAGCCTCTTTTGGTGCATACGCAACAGAGTGCACCACAAAGTCAATCTTACCAAAATCTTTTTCTATCGATGCCGTAAGCGCTTCTAAATGCTCTGGTTTATTAATATCAAGCTCATACACTTTATCACTTCCAAACTTATCCGCAATGGGTCGTACACGTTTTTCTAAAGCTTCATTTAAATACGTAAATGCCAGTTCTGCACCTTGTTCAGAACACGCTTTTGCAATACCATACGCAATAGACTTATCATTGGCAATCCCTACAATAAGCCCTTTTTTACCCTTCATTATCATCTTACACATCCTTTGGTTACGCTATCTGCGATTTCTATCATTTTACAAAATGCCTCTTCATTCCAGCTAGCCGTTCCCACTAAAACACCTTGGCAATGTTTTACATGTAAAATACTCTCCAGATTATCGACCTTAACACTTCCACCGTATAAAAGAGGAGCACTCAGTTTTTGCGCTAAACGCGCTAACACTTCTTCGATATCAGCCAAACTTGCACTCAGTCCCGTACCTATCGCCCATACAGGCTCATACGCAACAATAAGTCGTTCATAACTCATATCAATGTCTTCAAATTGTTCCCAAATATAACGCATCACGGCATCAATGCCTTGTTCACGTATCTCTTGAGGTTCACCCACACAATAGATAATTTCACTCTTTTTTTCTTTGGCATACGCATATTTTTTAGCGATAAATGACTGCTCCTCGCCTAAAATATGACGTCGCTCCGAGTGTCCTATGAGCAGGGTATCCACACCAAACTCTTCAAGCTGTTCAAAACCCACTTCGCCTGTAAAAGAGCCGTTGTACGTCGGATAAAAATTTTGCGCACCTACACGCAAAGAAGAGACTTCATCAAAACAATCCAGTGCCGTTAAAGGAGCGAAAATACGTACCTCTTGTGCACTGTTTGATGCACGAATAAAATCTTGAACACAGCGCACAAAAGCTTTTGTCTTTGTGCGTGTGTAGTTGGTTTTAAAATTTGAAGCGATAATCATACTTACTCGTTCTCAGGGTTGCTGAGTACTTTAACACCAGGAAGTACTTTTCCCTCAATGAGTTCCAAGCTAGCTCCTCCACCTGTTGAGATAAAGGTCATCTCATCGGCGTCCCCCGCACGAGCTACAACATCTGCCGTATCACCACCACCTACAACGGTAGTCGCATGCGCTTCTGCAATCACATGAGACATTTTAAAGCTCCCCTTTGAGAACTTTTCAAGCTCAAACACACCCATTGGACCATTCCACAAAATAGTTTGCGCATCCGCAAGCGCTTCTCTAAACAAACGTGAGCTTGCAGGCCCAATATCTAAGCCCATCCACCCTTTAGGGATTTCTTGAACAGTAACAAATTTAATGGTCGCATCTTGTGAGCATGTTTGTGCGGCAACGACGTCAACAGGCAAATAAAGCTTCACACCTAAACGTTTTGCTTCTTCCATCACACGATTGGCTTCATCAATGAGGTCATCTTCAACCAATGAATTACCAATATCCAAGCCTTGTGCTTTTAAAAAGGTAAACGCCATACCGCCACCAATAACCAATTTATCGACACGCGGTAAAAGATTTACCAAAGCTTGAAGCTTACCGCTTACTTTACTGCCACCCACAACGGCTACAAAAGGACGGGTTGGGCGGCGGAGCAGATTTTTTGAAAATTCAACTTCTTTTTGGAGCAAAAATCCAGCAGCCGATGTTTTTTCATTGAAATAATGCGTAATCGCTTCAACCGATGCATGGGCTCTGTGACACACACCAAACGCATCATTGATATACACTTCAGCCATATCTGCCAAAGCTTTTGCAAACTCTTCATCATTGGTTGTTTCGCCTTTAGAAAAACGTAAGTTCTCTAGCAACAACACTTCACCACTTTGAAGATTGGCTGCTTTTTCTTGAGCATCTTTTCCAATCACATCTTGAGCTAAAACAACTTCAGTATCAAGCAGTCTTTTTAAACGCATCTGAACAGGTGCAAGAGAGTATTTCTCATCCACAACACCCTTAGGACGACCTAAATGGCTCGCAAGAATGATTGAACACCCATGGTCTAAACAGTAGCGAATCGTAGGAATAGCTGAGCGAACTCTTCTATCATCTGTAATATTCGCAAACTCATCCAAAGGCACGTTAAAATCACAACGTATAAAGACTTTTTTTCCTGATATATCTAAATCTCTGATGGAGCGAATCATCCGTTGTCCTTTTTTATTTGCTTACATGTAAAGCCATGTCAATCAAACGAGTTGAATATCCCCACTCATTGTCATACCATGCCATTACCTTAATCATATCCCCACCAATAACTTGCGTCAAATCACTTGCTACGATTGAACTCCATGTGCTCGTGACAAAATCAGACGAAACACGTTGCTCAACATCCACTTCTAAGATACCTTTTAAATACCCAAGGGATGCTTGTGTAAAGAGTGCATTTACTTCTTCTTTTGTCGTTGTTTTTTTAACCACAACGTTTAAATCAACCATAGAAACATTTGGCGTTGGAACACGCACACTCTGTCCATGTAAACGACCTTTGAGGTGTGGAAGCACTAAACCGATTGCTTTAGCAGCCCCTGTGGTTGTAGGAATCATATTGACAGCTGCTGCACGCGCACGGCGTAAATCTTTTGAGTGTTTCACATCTAAAATATTTTGGTCATTGGTATACGCATGCACGGTGGTCATTAAACCTTTATCGATACCAAAGGCATCATCTAAGATTTTAGCAACCGGTCCTAAACAGTTGGTTGTACAACTTGCATTAGAAACGATGGCTTGTCCTGCATATTTATCTTCGTTTACACCGATAACAAATGTTGGTGTGTCATCTTTAGCAGGTGCTGACATCACTACACGTTTGATGCCATTGTCAATGAAGGTTTGCGCATCTTTTTGTGTCAATAATGCACCTGTACATTCCAAAACAACATCCACGCCATAATCTTGAAAATTGAGTGCTTTAGGATCACGGGTTGAAAACATTTTTACTTTTGCTTTTCCCATTTGCATATAATCATCTTCTAAAAATTCTACACTTCCGGGGAAAATACCATGAACGCTATCATATTTTAGTAATTGTTTTGTCATAGCACGATCAGCCGTGTCATTCACGCACACAAGCTCAACATCATCACGTGAATCTATAATTCTAGCAACGCATCTTCCAATGCGACCAAATCCATTTATAGCAATTTTGAGTGCCATAGGTTTTCCTTTTGATATAATAAGGCTCCCATTTTACCAAAATTAGAGTATAAAATAGTTTAAGGGCAAGAGGAGTAACGTTGAACATAGCGATTTTTGGAGGCTCGTTTGATCCACCGCACATTGGGCATAAGAAAATTGTCGAAAAAGCCTTAGAAATGCTTGAGATTGAACAACTCTTTGTGGTTCCAACTTTTCTAAGTCCTTTTAAAGAGACTTTTAGCGCACCTCCTGCATTACGTCTTGAGTGGCTTCAAAAGATATTTGCATCAACACCTAAAACAAAAGTTCTCTCCTATGAGTGCGACCAACACAGGCAAGTTCCAACCATCGAAACCGTTTTACATGTAAAACACTTATATCCGCAAGCACATATCTATCTTATTATGGGAAGCGATGCATATGCAACACTTCCTTTATGGCGTCGTTATGAAGAGCTTTCTTCTTTGGTTGAATACGTTGTTGCTACACGCTCTACGCGCTCATACCCCGAGGACTTGAAAATTTTACCAATTCATGTTAATATCAGCTCTACAAAGCTTCGTGAATCGTTTGATGAGATGTTTATTCCCCAAGCCATCCGCAACGAAGTTCAAGCCTACTACAACAGTTAAGGAATCCAATGGATAATCGAATCGAAAAAATTGTTTTTGCGCTCAGCGAAAAAAAAGCAGAAGATATACAAGTATTTGATATGCGCAATAAAGACTACTTTGTCAACAGTGTGGTCATCGCCACAACAATGGGCGAAAGACACGGACTCTCACTCTTAGACCATCTCAAAACAGAGCTTAAAGGTGCCGGTGAAACCTTTTTAAATGTGGATGCAGATGATAATTGGACGGTTATTGATATGGGTGATATTCTCATTCATTTAATGACGCCTGCTTACCGTTTAAAATATAATCTAGAACTTTTCTTGAAAGAGAGAGAAGATGAGATGAAAAAAGTAAGAGGTATATAGATAATTCTCTAAAAAAGCTTCGTGTGAAATTCTTTCACACGAAGCCAATAAACCCTACATTCTTGAATCAGGCTTTGGTGTTTTTGAGGTACTTTCTGGCAATTGTGGATAGGTCATAGCTGGTTTGCGACCTTTTAATGCTTTTAAGAACGTTTCAATTTTTCCTGCTTCTGCATCGTTAATCGTAATACCAAGTTGTGTACTTCCCATCTCTTGAATGGCTTCTTTAAGAGTCCAAATCGCACCATTATGAAAATATGGCGCAGTTTCTGTAATATTTCTTAGGGTTGGTGTTTTGACCATACCATTTTTATCTCCTGCAAAACCACCAAGTGATGCAAATTTATACTTGCCTGCTACTTGGAAAGGTTGCATTGTTCCACCAAGGGCTATACCATTGTGACATGCAGCACATCCTTTATCAATGAAAACTTCAAGCCCCTCTTTTTCTGCTTTTGTTAAAGCGTTGTCATTCCCATTAAGGAAGTCATCAAAACGAGAAGGTGTAACCAATGTTTTTTCAAAAATAGCAATGGTTGACGTAATTTTTTCAAAATTGATTTTGACTTTATCGCCGTATGCAAATTTAAACTCTTCAACATACTCAGGAATAGAGTTAATTCGCTCTTCAACAAGCTTTGGAGGAGCAGCCATTTCTGGACCGGCTTGTACGGGACCTTGTGCTTGATCAGCTAAGTGAGGACTTCTTCCATCCCAAAATTGTGCTTTAAAAAAGGCTGAGTTATAAACCGTTGGAGAGTTTAGATGCGCTGGATTGGCTGTCCATCCATGACCAATCGCTGCAGAAATTCCATCAACGCCACCAATGGCTAAGTTATGACAGGTGTTACAGCTAATGAGTGAACTTTTTGACATACGTGGGTCAAAGTAGAGTTTTTTACCAAGTTCTACTTTTGCATCTGTGATTGGATCCTTAGGATCATCAATTAGTTTAAGTAATTCATAATTACTGTTTGGAATGGCTTGCATACCATTTTGTTTGACTTTATCGACTAAGTTGTTTGCCCCAAACAACACCGTTGCACTGATTGCACAGAAACTTAAAACCCTAGAAATTTTCATTTCTACTCCTTTTTTAAGATGTAGAAAATTATATGATTTTTAATCTTAAATAGTACTAAATATTATTTAGGAATAAAGTCAATTATTTTTATTTCTTAAATAGGATAGTTAATATCTTATTAAGCTCGGCTTTTATAAAATTTCCTTATTAAAATAAGTAGAGGTAGTAGTATCATGGATCGCTTTAAAGATGTCCTAAAGGCAAGCAATCTAAAATCAACGCATCAGCGCTTGGCAATTTTAGATTGTATTGATATGTTTGGGCATGTTGATATTGACACCCTTTATGATGCTATTGTTCGAAAATACCCTACTATGTCAAAAGCTACTTTGTATCGTAATATCAATGATCTTATTTCATTTCATATTTTAGAAGAAGTTAAACTTCCTCATCAAAAACAGCAATATGAAATTAAAAAAGTGCCTCATGTGCATCTTTTATGCACACAGTGCAGTGCGGTAGAAGATGTTTTTATTGATACAAAGACTCTCTTACAGACCATTGAAACAAAAAGTGGTTTTTCTATTCATAATAGCTTTATGGTGATGAACGGTACATGTAAAACCTGTTCTGCTCAGTTTGTAGCTAACCAATCGTTTAAAACACCTTTTTTAGCCTCAACACTTTCTTCTAACTGAGCATCAAGTTCTTTTAAAAAATCAAATCCACTTTGCTTTTCAACTTCATCAATACTCACAATATATTTTTCAAGCTTCTCATTTGATTTGACCGTTTGAGGGATAATAAATGAAAGTGTTTTAATGTGGCCACTTTGTTCTATTTTGATATAAATTTTGTAAAAAGCATCAGGAATTTCAATAGGAGAAGTCTTTTTAAGATACTTTATTTTTTCATCAAAAAGAGGGCCTGTAAAAACCCATAGTTCTTTTGCATTGTTGGTAAATTTATAAAGTTCTATCTCTTCAAGGAATTGCCATAAATTTTGATTTAATATTGACTTTTGGGGAGTAATATTCGTCATTAAAAAAGTCTGTCTTTGCGCCTCTTTGCCATAAAGAAGGGCAATGGCATGATTGGGTGCCATATGTCCTCTGTCATAGCCACTGTGGGTATAGTTCTCGTGCGTCACCAGCCAAAAGTTTCGCCAATCACTTTTAAAATTCTCAGGGCGTTTAAGATGAGGTGCATTCTTATCGGGGGAAGTTAATTTATACACAACCCATAAAGGGTTATTCTTACTGTCTGAATAACCAACCATATAGGCATCATTTCGAAAAATTCGCGTAAAATGCTCTTTAGATGAGGGAATCCCAGCAAAAACCATAGTGTTTCGTGCATAGAAAAACTCGTAAGCGTAAAAAAGCCCTCCAAGAAGAAGGGCTAAAAGAAAAAATTTTGGATTTTTTATACAAAGTCTAATGAGCGAAGTTATAAAGTGTTTTTGATTCACTTTTAACCTCTACATCTTATCTTTAGCAGTAATTCCTATGAGTTTAAGTCCTACGCGAAGCGAAAGTGCAACAACAGCAAACAGTTTTAACAATTGCTCTTCTTCCACACTACCTACGACTCGATTTTCATTATAAAACTTATGAAGTGCTGCTGCCAGGTTTTTAAGATATTCTGTTACTTTTTGTACTTGCCGTGAGCTGAAAGCATCTTCTAAAACCTCTGGCAATAAAAGTGCGCTAAACAAAAGATTTTGTGCTTCTTCATTCATGCTATCTAAGCTTACATTTTTAATATCATTGACACTTTTACCTGCTTTGGCAAAAATTTGATTAATCCGTGCGTGGGCATAGTTGATATAAAAAATTGGATTGTTATTATCTTCTTGTTTGAAAATATCGATATCAAATTCTAAATGAGTATCTGATTTTTTACTCAAAAAAACAAAACGCAGGGCATCGCTTCCAATTTCACTGACAACATCGCTCATTAAAATAAAATTACCTGCACGTTTACTCATTTTATAAGGCTCACCACCTTTAAGCAAAGAAACCATTTGTGCTAAAAGTACTTCAAGTTTGCTCTCATCGTATCCTAAAAAATTAATGGCGGCTTTAACACGTGTAATATAACCATGATGATCAGCACCCCAAATATTGATATAGTGGTCATATCCTCTTTGAAATTTATTGTCATGATAAATAATATCACCCGCTAAATAAGTTGGTCGTCCATCTTCTCTTACAACGACGCGATCTTTTTCATCTCCAAGCTCAGTAGAACGAATCCACGTTTTTCCATCTTCTTCATATGTTTTGCTATTATCACGTAGTTTTTGAAAACTTGCATCCCATTGGTCATACAACGATTTTTCACTTACGAATTGTTCAAATTCAATGCCTACATCAGCAAGATTAGAACGAATCAGCTCTAACATCTTATCTTTCCCCCATGAAGAGAGGATGGATATACCACTCTCATCTTGAAAGATAGCTTCGCCTAATTCTTTTAATGCGACATGTGCTAAATCAATAATGTATTCGCCACGATAAAATTCTTGTGGCCATTCAACTTCAAGTCCTAAAATATGCTCACGTCCTGAGAGATAAAGTGAAAGTCCTAATAAATCAACTTGATTTCCTGCATCATTGACATAATATTCACTCGTGATTTTGTAACCTAGATGTGTACCAATACGATACAAAGCATCCCCCATCACCGCACCTCTTGCGTGCCCTATGTGTAAAGGTCCTGTTGGGTTTGCACTAACATATTCAAGTAAAATCGTCTCTTTATGCTCTTCTCTACCAAAAGCATCTTCATTTTCAAGTGCCCATGAAGCGTAGGTATCTAAAAATTTTGGACTGAGCTTAAAGTTAATGTACCCTTTGAGGGCACTGACTTCTTGAAAAATTTCATGGGCATTAAAGCGTGCGCTTATCTCTTCTGCAATGGCAATGGGAGATTTTCGAAGCTCTTTTGCTAATGAAAAAGCAAGGGGTGTTGCATAGTGTCCAAAAGAGAGATTGGCAGGCTTTTCTAAAACAAACTCTCTTTGTAACTCTTGCGTAATTGCATTAATAACCAATTTTTTCAATCGTTACCCTTAAACAGATTTTTTATCATCTGTGACAGGAGTTGCAGGTGTAGCCGTAGGAGCAGAAGTTGTTTCAGGTTTAGCTTCTACTTTATCAACATTCGCTGTTGCTTCTTCATCTTCTTTGACTGCTTTTTTAAAGTTCTTAATACCTGAACCAATACCTTTTGCAAGTTCTGGAATTTTCTTCGCTCCAAAAAGCAACACAACGATGAGTAAAATTATCAGCAATTGCTGAACACTTGGACCCATTTTTTCTCCTTTTTATTGTTTACATGTAAAAATTTTGTCTGTGCATTATAGCATTTTTTTATAAACGAAAGATGAGGCAGTTTTTTAATCGATATTCGCCCACTGACTTAAAAAATCACCACTGTCTATGAGTGTCATTTTTGTACGTGAAGTACGAGCCACACACAAAAGCTGCATCAATGTCTTTTCGAAATTGTCGTTGATAAGTAAAAAATCATACTCTCGCATACGGGTCATCTCCGAAACAGCATTGAGCAATCGTTTATGTATCACCTCTGATGAATCTGTTCCACGCTTGTTAAGTCTATCTTTAAGGCTTTTTTGGTCCGGTGTTGTAATAAAAACTGAAGTGATGAAATTGCCTAATTTTTCACGCGCAATTTTGTGACCTTGTACATCAATATCACAAATAACCAATTTTCCCTCATGAAGCTCTTTCAAAATAGGCTTTAAAGAAGTACCATAATAATGATCGTGCACTTTAGCCCACTCTAAAAAAAATCCTGCATCAATATCTTGTTCAAATTCTTCTTTTGAAATAAAGTGATAATTAACCCCATCCACTTCTCCCTCTCTTGGGGCTCGTGTTGTGCTAGAAATTGAAAAATAAGTATCAGGAATTTGCGTTAACACCTCTTTCATTAAAGAGCTCTTTCCTGAACCGCTAGGCCCTGAAATGACTAAAATATTACCTTTCACAGCTAGTTTTTCTCATCAAAAGTAATGGAAATATTAATGCGCATTCCTTTAAGTGCCTCTCGTAAAATATCGCTTTGTGCAAGACCTGAAAGACTTCGAGCAATGGTATTTTCTATCTCTCCACGAATCACGGCAACATCTTCATTTTTCTTTGTTGATACTTCTTCAACCTCTTCACCAAAAGCACGTTTGATGGCATTTTCATTCAAATCATCTAACGAGTCAAAATCACTCGAATGCATTTGAGATAACACTGCGATCTCATCATCCATAGCCATTTCTATCTCTTCTTCGATTTTTTCTTCAATAACCTCTTCAAAATCATCTATCATTTCTTCTTGTGTTGGAATCATCAGTTCTTCCTCTTCTAATCCAACATCTTCTGCTTCTAAGCTATCTTCGTCGATCTCTTCAAAAGTAAGTTCTTTGCCGTCTTCTAATGAGCCTTGCGCAAAGATGTCATCTAAGGCAAATTCTTTTTCTTCATCCTCGTCTTCCATTGTCAAAGCTGTTTCTTGAAGCAAGAGTTCACCATCTTCTTGCTCCAAAACATCTTCTCCTAAAGGCTCTTTTCCTGATACTTCAAAATCCCTTTCTAAATCAAAAGGCTCTTCATCACTCTCATCTAAGAGTTGCTTAACCTCATTAATCTCATCTTTATCTAATATAGATGTTGCATTAAACGCTTCTTCGATTTTTTCTTCTGCCTCATGAGATGCAGCATTCGTGGCTATCGTCTCTTCAGAAATGAAAATATCATCATCGTCGCTGTTTTCATCATTAACTTCTTTGTTCATGAAAGGTATCGAAAGTTCTTCTTCATGCGCATCTAAATCAAATGTTGGTAAATCTAAAGCGTCATCTTCCTCTTGCAGTTCAGGCATATCCATCGAAACTTCTTCTTCAGTTAAGAGTTCTTCTTTCTCCAATAAAATATCATTTTGAAGAGGAATTTCTTCTTCAACACCGAAAGTATCGATACCATCAATATCAAAAGCCGTTCCATTTTGAAGAGCCACTTCAGGTTCATCTTCAGATAAGTCAATCTCTTCTTCAACACTCTTTGACTCTTCTGGCTTTAGGCTCGCTAGAACATTTTTAATTTTTTCCAAAAGAGTTAAAAAATCCGTTGGTAAAAACGGTTTTTCCAATGCCATGTTTGCAAATTCTGGTTTTTTAGATCCACGTTGGCAAATATAAAGAACATACTGACAATGACTCTGTTCGCACAGTGTTGCAAGTTCTGCCTCATCGTAACACTCATTATCCACCATAATAAGATCGTAGTGATTTAGGGGCACAATTCCATAGTCCTCAAACTCATCCAATTCATAGCCGACTTTATCGACACTTAGTTTGATTAATCGTGAAACTGCGGGGTTATTGTTGAGTAGAAGCAGGCGCATTGTTACTCCTAAGAGAATTTATAGCTGATTGTAGTATAAAAAAAATTATGATTGCTTTAATGCGCAAAAAGAAGGGTCAAATGATTCATCGCCTCCAAAAATTCTTTTTTAAAAATAAGCATCATTGAAGCGAGTGTAGCCATTAAAACAACAAAAGAAACACCTATCTTGATAGGAAATCCTACGACCAAAAGGTTAAATTGTGGCATCGTTTTCATCAGCATTCCAAAAACAACATCTAACAGAAGCGAAAAAGCCACTACAGGGAAAGAGAGAATAAATCCATAGACAAACATACCCGTAACCGCTTTTGCCAAATAGAGTATGATATTTTCTTGAGGATAAAAAGTTCCTAACGGTAAAACGTGCAGGGATTCTGAGATAAACAAGAGCATTTGGTGGTGACCATTGAAGGCTAAAATAATCATCAAACCAATCAACGAAAGTAATTGCGACATCAATGGAATTGCTGTACTTGTTTGAGGGTCAATGACATTTGCCATCGTAAATCCCATAATAAACGATATTTGCATCCCCGCAAGCTGTAAAATAGCAAAAACAATACTCAAAAAAAGCCCAGCAATAAATCCTATAAGCAGTTCACTACTGATGGCTAAAGCTAGAAAGGCGAGTGTCGGTTTTACATGTAAAGGAGGTAATAAGGGAAAAAGAAATATCACCATAAAAAGAGTAATCGCCGTTTTGAGTGAAATTGGAATATTTCCATGTGAAAAAAAAGGGAAAAATGCAAAAAGACCACTTAAGCGAGCAAAGAGAAGAAAGAAAAGAATGACTTGATCTTCACCGATCATTTTGATGAGTGATTCCATCTTAAGCCTCTTCTTTTAAACCATCCAAATGCAAATGCCTTACGTACGTGCATGCTTTTGCTAAATTTTGATTGTGCGTTACCAACAATAAAGCACCACTATTTTCCTCAGTGTATTCAAGTAAAACATCCATCACTTCATGCGCCGTTTTATCGTCCAAGTTACCTGTGGGCTCATCTGCAAAAATAATTTTAGGTTTTTTAGCCAGTACTCTAGCGATAGAGATTCTTTGTTGTTGTCCACCTGAGAGATCACCAATTTTTTGATGCATCAACTTTTCGATACCAAGCTTTTTTAAAATGCGTTCATCCATCTCTTCTCCACTAATTAAAGAAGCAAGTTCAATGTTTTCATTGGCAAAAAAACCTTTAAAAAGATAGTGGGATTGAAAAATAATACCAACATCATACCGTCTTAAAGAAAGTCTGCGCTCTTCGTTTTGTTGATAGATATTTTGATTTAAAATCGTCACAATACCTTGTTTAGGTTGTAGTAAGGTTGCTCCGATATGTAAAAGTGTTGACTTACCACAGCCACTTACACCTAAAATGGCCATAGACTCTTTTACATGTAAAGCAATAGAAACATTTTCAAATAAGGGATACTCAAAAGAATGGGCGATATTGTCAAGTCGAAGTAAAGGCATTACTGTCCTTTAAAGATTAAGCAGCGGTGAAGAGTAAAATACTCTTCACCTTAATAGCTAAGTAAAAAATTATTTGAGTTGTTCAGCAACTTCACTAGCAAAATCACATGCTTTTTTCTCTAGGCCTTCACCTAGTTCAAAACGCACATAACTCACAAGCTCAATTTTACCGCCAATCTCTTTTGCTTTTTCTTCAACCACTTGAGCAATGGTCTTTTTATCGTCCATAACATAGAATTGACTTAAAAGCGTGTATTGTTGGTCAAGTTGTGTATTATCAGCAATAAATCTTTCCAATTGACCTGGAATGATTTTATCCCAAATCTGCTCAGGTTTTCCCTGCGCTTTGAGTTCAGCTTCCATCTCTTTTTTAGCATTTTCTAAAACAGCATCGGTCAACTGTACACGAGAAACAAATAAAGGCATACGCTTCAATGGTTTTTTCAAACGTGCTAGCTCTTCATTTTCTTTTTCAATGTCTGCTTTAATACCAATCGTTTCTTGTTCAACAAACGCAGGATCAAGTTCTGTATAGCTTAAAAAGGATGGTTTCATCGCTGCGGCGTGCATACAAAGGTTACGGATAAACTCGCCTGCTTTTTGAGCTGTTGCTTCACTGTCGCACTCTGCTGCAATTAAAACTCCCACTCGACCGTTTGAATGGACATAGCCATTCACAACGCCATTCGCACCCACTTTTAATGTTGCAAAACGTCTTACAACGAGGTTTTCACCAATTGTCGCTACTTTTGTTGCAAAATACTCTTCAAAAACAGTTCCATTAATAGTCGTTTTCATCAATTCTTCTGTTGATTCAACATTGGTTGCTTGAATATGTGCTGTGGTATCTTTGGTTAAGTTAATAAAACCTTCGTTTTTTGCAACGAAGTCTGTCTCAGCGTTGATTTCACTCACCGTTGCCATTTTTAGGCTTGCATCAACGTGAACGTTAACCAATCCTTCACTTGCCAATCTGTCAGCTTTTTTAGCCGCTTTACCCAAACCTTTTTCTCTTAAAAGGGCTGTTGCCGCTTCAAAATCACCGTCTGTGTCCACCAATGCTTTCTTACAATCCATCATGCCAGCCCCAGTGGACTCGCGTAATTCTTTTACTAAAGCAGCAGTAATCTCAGCCATTATTCGCCTTCCTCTGCTACGAAGTCTTCTTCACTTACTACTTCACTGATAAGCTCTTTTTTCTCTTCTTCAGTGATATCTGCTACTTCTTCAGACGCTGGAGCATCTTTTGAACGGATTTCATACCCTTCTGTCATTGCTTCACACATCTCTTTACAGAAAAGTTGAATGGAACGGATCGCATCATCATTTCCAGGAATTGGAAGATCAACAACGTCTGGATCACAGTTGGTATCAAGTGGAGCTACAACGGTAATGCCAAGACGTCTAGCTTCTTGAACTGCAATTTTCTCTTTTACCGTATCAATAACAAAAATCATATCTGGTAAGTTCTTCATGTTTCTGATACCACCAAGGTAATCAAGAAGTTTTTCTTTTTTACGGCGGAGCATCAACGCTTCTTTTTTAGTAAGAAGGTCGATTTGTCCATCTTCTTCCATTTTCTCAATAATGTCAAGTTTACGGATTGATTGTCTGATGGTTTGGTAGTTTGTAAGCATTCCGCCTAACCATCTGTGGTTAACGTATGGCATACCGCATTTTTCTGCGTATTCTTTAATGGCTTGGCTTGCTTGTTTTTTTGTACCAACAAAAAGCATTGTTTTGCCCTCTGCTGCTGCATCTTTAACAACATTGTACGTGTATCTAAAATAACGTAGTGTTTTTTGTAAGTCTACGATATAGATATTTTTTCGTTCACCGAAGATGAATTTTTTCATCTTTGGGTTCCAACGTCTTGTTTGGTGTCCGAAGTGTACACCACACTCTAATAAGTCTTTCATGGTTACCATGAAGTGCTCCTTTGTTTTGTTTTTGGTTTTGCCTCCACACCCATCAACAGCGTAAACTGCAACCGTAAAGGATTGGTGTGTGTGAGATTTGGACGGTGATTATAGTTAAAAAAAGATTAAATTTTGCTTGTTTTTATGCAAAAGTACTCTCTTGAGTTTCTTCTTTTATTTACTTTAAATGAAAAAAATCTTATAATCTTGAAATTTTTCACTATTTACAAGGTTATCAAATATGCGCTTTTTGCTCTCTTTTGTGTTTACCTGTTCATTGATGCTAGCATCTTCCCCCTCTGATATAGAAAATGAATTTTCTGCAGATAAGGAAGAAACGCTTTTTGATCCTTTGAGCGGCTATAATAGAATCATGACAACATTTAATGACAACGTTTATGAATATGTGCTCAAGCCAACCGCGCAAGGGTACGCCTATGTTGTGCCTCAACCTGCACGAGAAGGTATCGCTAATGTTGCAGACAATTTATTATTTCCTATCCGTTTTATCAATAACATTCTTCAATTAAAATTCCAAAATAGTATGGAAGAATTAGGACGATTTGTCATCAACTCTACCTTAGGCATTGTTGGATTTATGGATGTTGCTAGCAGTGATTTTGGGTTAAAGCAACACAGCGAAGATTTAGGGCAAACATTAGGATTTTATGGTGTTGGCAGTGGCTTTCATATTGTGATTCCTTTGCTAGGACCATCAAATGCACGTGATATTGTAGGTCTTTTTGGTGATTCATGGGCAAATCCTATGGCTTACGTTGAAGCGCGCGATGCAAATCTTTTAGACAGTTTTGAAGAAGAGTTACTTCTCAAAGGATTTTTAGCCGTCAATCGAACCTCTTTACACTTTGAAGAATATGATTCTTTCAAAAAAGATGCGATTGATTTATATCCTTTTTTAAGAAATCTTTATGAATCTCGTCGAAATAAACGTATCAGTGAATAATTCCGTGAAACATTTTTTAACACTTTTAACCTTATGTATGTTTAGTTTGATGCCTTTACATGCATTAGAAGAAAAAGAGATTACCCCTTTTATGCAAACCAATATTGATCTTGCAACAACTATTCTAAGGGATTCTAAGATTCAAAAAGCGGATAAGGCACAAAAAATATTTACTATTTTTGATGCTATTTTTGATTATACGCTTATGTCTAAACTTGCCCTTGGTGGTAAACAATGGGAAAGTATCGGTGTAGAAAAACAAGCCCGTTTCACAAAAGCCTTTGAAGTGAAACTTAAAAACTCTTATATGGAAAAACTAGACCTTTACACCGATGAAAAGATTGTCATTAAAAATTTAGAAAAAATCAAAGATGCGCGTATTCATTTAACAACGCATCTGATCAAAAACAGTGAAGTGTATGAAATTATCTATAAGTTTTATAAAGATAAAAATGACCAGTGGCTTATCTATGATGTTGATATTTTAGGGGTTAGTATCATTCAAACGTATCGTACACAGTTTGCAGATATGCTTGCTAAAGAATCTTTTGAAAAACTTCTTGAAAAACTTCACTAATCTTTTAAAATTTTCATGCTAAAGTACCTTTACACACATATTATACTCGCGTTTCCTCGAACAGTATTGTGTGTACTTTTTACATGTATTCTTATTTTATCGTATGGGGCAACTAAGCTTGAGATTGATGCATCCGCTGAAACGCTCCTTTTGGAACACGATGCGGATTTAAATTATGCAAAGCATGTAGCTAAGCGCTATAAGGGTGATGATTTTCTAGTTATAGCCTATTCTCCGAAAGATGACCTCTTTTCGCCTCAAACACTTCAAACCATAGAAGCTTTAAGCCAAGATCTTTTAAAGATTGATCGCATCCAAAGCATTACTTCGATTTTAAGTGTTCCTCTCTTGCAAAGCCCTCCAAGACCTGTCAAAGAGCTTGTAGATGAAATTTTAACACTTCGTTCTTCACATGTGGATTTAACCTTAGCCAAACAAGAGTTTTTAAATAGCCCTTTATACAAAGACAATTTAGTCAGTTCTGATTTTACAACAACGGCACTTCTTTTACATCTCAAACCCGACCTTGAAGCCCAAGCAATGAAAGATGAAAGAACAGCACTTAAAGATAAAAAAGCTCTTGAGCCTTTAAGCCTTGAGGAAGATACTCGCTTAAATGAACTCGATAAAGCTTTCAAAATATACAGAGACAAGCAACGCCAAAAAGAACATAATGCTATCGAGCGAATCCGAGCAGTAATGTCAGACTATACAATCAGCGGAAACCTCTTCTTGGGAGGGGTTAATATGATCGCCGATGATCTTGTCAGCTTTGTCAAAAAAGATCTCTCCATTTTTGGAACATTACTCCTCAGTCTTGTTATTCTGACTCTTTGGTTGATTTTTAGACAATTACGATGGATTTTTATTCCTGTTATTATAAGCATCTTCTCGGTAATTGCAACCACAGGAATTTTAGGCTTTATGGGATGGGAAGTAACGGTTATCTCTTCTAATTTTGTCTCTTTACAGCTCATTATCACACTTTCAGTAGTTTTGCATTTGATGGTGCGCTACCGTGAACTGGCACTCAAATACCCACGTTCTAACCAATATAAACTTATCCTCAACACCGTTTTGTCTAAGGCAAATCCTTCGTTTTTTGCCATTATTACAACGATTGCTGGGTTTTCATCTCTTTTACTCTCAGGTATTTTACCTATTATTAATTTAGGCTGGATGATGAGCGTAGGCATTGCTTTATCGTTAATTATCTCTTTTTTAGTCTTCCCTACCATTATGATTTTACTACCTACAAAACAACCGATAAAAAGCTTTGAACTACGTTTTTCTCCTGTGAGTATATGCGCTTCACTCACGCAACATCATGGAAAGAAAGTACTCATTGTCAGCTTGCTTATCTTTCTTATAGGAATTACGGGAAGTTCTCGTTTGATTGTTGAAAATAGCTTTATTAATTATTTTAAAGAAAATACAGCTATTTACCAAGGCATGAAAGTGATTGACCAGCATTTAGGAGGCACCACGCCTTTGGATATTATCTTATCGTTTCATGACGAGCCAAAAACACTTCCTACAGAAACACTTGATGAATTTGAAGCTGAGTTTGAAGAAGAAAAAAGTGCGGCACAGTATTGGTTTACGCCTCGTAAAATTGAAGCCATTCAACGTGTACACGCTTACTTAAAAAATATAGATGAGATTGGAAATGTTCAATCCCTTTCAACCATGTTAGAAATTGGAAAAAGCCTTAATGAAAATAAAGAACTAGACAGCTTTCAACTGGCACTTTTATACAACAAACTTCCATCTCATTATCGTAAATTTATCTTAGATCCTTACGTCAATGTTGAAGCCAATGAAGCACGCTTTACAACACGTATTGTTGATTCCAATGAACACTTACGCCGTAATGAACTTTTAGCTCGTATTCAAAAAGACCTTTCATCATTGATTCCCTCGGACATTGGAGAAACCAAACTCTCAGGATTGATGGTTTTGTACAACAACATGCTCCAAAGCCTTTTCTTCTCGCAAATTGTCACACTGAGTGTGGTTATTTTGATTATTTGGGGAATGTTTATTCTTCTGTTTCGCTCTTTATATGTAGCGACGATTGCGATTGTGGCTAATATTGTTCCGATGAGTACCATCTTTGGGTTTATGGGGTGGCTTGGTATTCCTTTGGATATGATGACTATTACGATTGCGGCCATTAGTATAGGCATTGGCGTGGATGATACGATTCATTATATTCATCGCTTTCAACACGAACTCAAAGCTGTTCAGGGAAACTATTTAGAAGCGATGTTACGCTCTCATGCAAGCATCGGTTATGGAATGTATTATACGTCTTTAGCGATTATGATGGGATTTTTGATTTTAGTCGTCTCAAACTTTATACCGACAATCTATTTTGGATTGCTCACGGTACTGGTTATGTTCTCGTCTCTTTTGGCAGCACTTTTGTTACTGCCAAAATTACTGATACTGTTTAAACCCTTTAAGAATTAATTTTCTCTTTAATTGTTTTAGCACGAAGGGCAATTTTTTTAATACGCTCACTTAAGCTCAAACTCTCATCTAACATCACTTCAACCAAAGCACTCCCAACGATGACACCATCCACACCACGAGCACGCTCTTTAGCTGTTTTTTCATTGACCCCAAAACCAACAAATAATGGTGTTTGACTCTGCTCTTTAATCAAAGCAATCGTTTTGGTTAAATCCTCACTCGCATGAGCACCTGTAATGCCTGCATACGCTACAAGATAGATAAATCCCTTTGCATGAGGTACGATTTTGGCAATACGCTCTTTGCTATCTGTGGGTGCGACAAACGAAATCATCGCTAAATCATGGGCTTGCATCAATGGTTCATACACCACAGCCTCTTCATAAGGAAGATCTGGAATGATAAACCCTTTGGCGTTACATGTAAAAGCTTGCTTGGCAAATGCCTCTAGACCTTTTTTGTAAAAAGGATTAAAATATCCCATCCAATACGTCTCAATCGTGGGAGCAACGGCTGTGGAGATATCAAACAGTGTTTGCATCTTAAAGCCTTTATTCAAAGCCTCAAGATTGGCTCGTTCAATAATAGGACCATCTGCCACAGGGTCAGAGAAGGGAATGCCAAGCTCCAATTTATCAACACCTGCTTCTTTTAAAGCCGCAATTGCATCTAATGAAAACGAAATATCAGGAAATCCTGCCGTAATATAGGCAACTAGTTGTTTCACTCTTTCTCCAAAACATGAGGTACTTTAATAATTAAAGGATTTAACACCGTAAAAAAAGCTGCATCGTGTTCGACATCACGTCGATAGCGTTCAAACTGATCACTCACTAATAAAAGCCAGTCGATAAAAGGCTCACTTGCCGGCCCTTCTAAAAGCCTTGCTTCTTCCACAACATCTTCACATAAAACAGCTAGCTTAATAATAGGCTCTAGCTTTAAAAATCCTGCGGCTGATTTCATATTGTGAAAAATGCGAAAAAGCTCTCCAATATTTTCATGGTAGCGCTCTTTTTTATTTAAGCCTATAACCAAAGGCTCCATGTTTTCGCACATAATAGCATAGTGGGAGATAAAATCTTCAACAATTTCAATATCAAAATCCACTTCCAATTGTGTCAAAATACCCATGTTGCTTACCTCCGAAGTTCTAAATTGTACCATGTTTAATCTAAAATTTTCTTGTCTAAAAATTGGGTATAATCCTCTCCATGAAAACAATTACATCCATTAAAAAAAGTAAGGGGCAAACCCCTTTAACGGTCATTACAGCATATGATGCTCTTTTTGCCTCCTTGTTTGATACAAAAGTAGACATCATCTTAGTGGGCGATAGCCTCAATATGAGCTTTAATGCAAAACCTGACACACTTTCTGCCACTATAGAAGTGATGCTTTACCATACCAAAGCGGTTTGCGCTGGTGCACACGATACCTTCATCGTATGCGATATGCCTTTTGGAACTTATACCAATGAAAAAATAGCACTCCACAATGCCTCACGTGTTTACAGCGAAACAGGTGCGCATGCGGTTAAAATAGAAGGTGGTGTTAAAAGAGCTCACATCATTGAAGCACTCACTTCTAACTCTATTGCCGTGATGGGGCACATTGGGCTAATGCCACAGTTTGTCAGAAGCGAGGGTGGTTATAAAGTACGTGGGCGAAGTGAAGAAGATATTTTAGAACTCATTGAAGATGCCAAAGCGGTTGAAGCAGCAGGTGCTTTTAGTATCGTTATCGAAGGTGTAGTCGAAGAAGCGGCTAAGCGTATCTCTGAAGCGGTGAGCATTCCTACTATTGGCATAGGTGCGGGTAAATATACCGATGGGCAAGTGCTTGTGTGGAGTGATATGCTAGGCTTTTTCCAAGCCTTTCAACCCAAATTTGTCAAACGCTATTTAGAGGGTGGTACGCTGGTTCAAGAGGCACTGGATAGCTATATAAAAGAGGTTCAAGAACGCTCTTTCCCAAGTTCTGAACACACCTACACAAAGTAAGCTCATGGAACGCATCGTCGAAATTGAAAAAATCTCCTTTGAGAGTGAGTATGAAAAAAGCCTTAGACCGACTTCATTTGAAGATTATATTGGGCAAGAAAAAATCAAAAAAAACCTTCAAGTCTTTATTCAAGCTGCCATTAAGCGTTCAGAATGCTTAGACCACGTGCTTTTTTTTGGTCCTCCAGGGCTTGGAAAAACGACACTAGCGTATATCATCTCCAATGAAATGCGCTCAAACATCAAAATTACAGCGGCTCCGATGATTGAAAAAAGTGGTGATTTGGCGGCTATTTTGACGAACCTTCAAGAAAATGACATTTTATTTATTGATGAGATTCACCGACTTTCTCCTGCTATTGAAGAAATTTTATACCCAGCCATGGAAGATTTTCGCCTTGATATCATCATCGGCTCTGGTCCTGCGGCGCAAACCATTAAAATTGATTTGCCACGCTTTACCCTTATTGGCGCTACCACACGGGCAGGTATGATTAGCTCTCCTTTGCGTGATCGTTTTGGTATGCACTTTAGGTTGCAATTTTACACCAAAGAGGAGTTAGCCAACATCATCGTTCGTGCTTCTAAGAAGCTTGAAAAGCTTTGTTTAGATGATGCTTCAGTAGAAATAGCGAGGCGTTCTCGAGGAACACCACGTATTGCGTTGCGCCTTTTAAAACGTATTCGAGATTATGCGGATGTGGCAAACGAAGAAAACATCAGCAAATCACAAGCTCAGTATGGCTTAAATGAACTGGGTGTCAATGATTTGGGCTTTGATGAATTAGACATTAAGTACCTTGAGTTATTGCTTCAAGCCAAAGGCAGACCATTAGGACTCAACACTATTGCTGCAGCACTCAGTGAAGATGAGGGAACCATTGAAGATGTGATAGAGCCCTATCTTTTAGCCAATGGCTATATCGAACGTACCGCTCGGGGACGACTTGTTACGCCTAAAACCTATGAACTTTTTAGACTGACCCCGCCACTGATACAAAGTGGACTTTTTGAGGATTGATGGATGAATGAACACCGCTTTTTTTTAACCGCACTTTTTTTAGCTGTTTTGTATTCGATTATCAAACTGTATCAACCTTTTTTGATGATTATCACCATTGCTTCCCTTCTTGCGATGGCAACGTACAACATCAATCTTAAACTCTATCGTTTGCTTAAAAACAGACATTTGGCCGCTTTGCTTTCAACGCTTTTGCTTTCTGTTTTACTTTTTGGACCTTTGGTTTATTCCATCACGTCCATTGGAACCATCGTCAATACTTTCGATATCTCTATGATAGAGCGTATTCAGAGTTATTTTAAAACGATTGATTATCAACTACCCACCCCTATTGCTTTTTTACAACCCACGTTAGATGATTTTATCAACCATCTAAATATTTCTCAAATCTCTAGCACCGCACTAAATTATTTAGGCTCGATTGGGAAAAATAGCGCTGGCTTTTTGAAAGACATGCTTCTCATTGTTGTCTTTTTCTTTTTTGCCCTACTCAATGGCAAAGATTTAATCGACTACACCAAAAGTGTGATGCCTATGGATGCAAACGAAGTCAATATCGTTTTTTCAGAAGTCACCAATGTAATGAGTGTGGTGTTTTATTCGATTCTTATCAGTGCAATTTTTCAAGGGGCTCTTTTTTCTATCATAGGAATGTACTTTGGATACGATGGTCTTTTACTGGGTATTTTTTATGGATTTGCCTCGCTTATTCCTATTATTGGAGGCGCACTCATGTGGATACCGCTGTGTTCACTTGAGTTAGCACACGGCAATGTTCTCTCAGCGATTGTGATTGCGAGTTATTCGGTGATTGTTATTTCCATTATCGCAGATACCTTCGTCAAACCGCTCATCATCAAATACATCAATGATAAACTGGTCAAAACGCCTACTGTGGTGAATGAACTGTTGATTTTCTTTGCTATTTTTGCAGGACTCACCACCTTTGGATTTTGGGGGATGATACTAGGTCCTGCGATTACTACACTGTTTATTTCACTTTTAAAACTCTACAAACTTCTCAAAGAAAAACGTTACATGTAAAAGCACCAAAGAGATACTTAACGTATCTCTTTGACCAGTGCATCGATGACTTCAATCGCTTTATGGTGTCTTTCTTTTCGCTTTTCAAGCAAGGCTACTTTCTCTTCGGTTAATCCTTGAAACTTCTGCATCAAACGCTCATAATCTTTACTCAAAAAGGTATGGTTAGTGTTCATCATATTTTCAAGTTCATACAGATGAAAACTCGTGCGAAGGCGCTCTTTAATCTCTTCACGTTTAGGCTGGTACAAGGAAAATTTGGTTGGATTTTCTTCGTATAAGGCGCGTGATTTTTCGATTTTATTTTCCAAAAAGGCGACACAAACCTCTGTTGCGTTTTGGTAGTTAAAACTTACCGCACTGCTTAGGTGGTTGAACTCTGAGCTGATTTTTGCATACGAATCAGCTATCTCATCATGATATGGTTTCAAAATCGTCTCATACGCTTTGGAGGCAAATTTGCGGATATTGGCAAATTCGATATCGGAGTGAATGGCTTCGCTTTTACGAATCATCTCATAAGGTGCTTGCCACTTTAAAACTCTTTTTTCAAGCGCTTGATAGACCAAAAGATTGCTTTGATTCACCTCTTCTTGGATGGCACTTAACATCTTTACATAGTGTTTAAACATCTTTCCAATGATATTTTCTTCGTAAAAAAGTGTTTTATAAATGACATCTGAGTTGATTTTTGGCGCCTCGTAGCTAAAAGGAGCATAACACACTTTTTTACTAAAAAGCCCTGAATTTTGAGCTTCGTAGCGCACCCGTTGGGTTTTACCTATCTCTTGGAAAAGCGCATCACTAATGGTTTCAATAATCTCTTCGATGCGCATAAACGCTTTTTTGAGACTGTCTGAAAACGTGCTTTTGAGTTTAATGAGACGCCCTCTTTCCTCAGCTTCAAAGCTCACAATATGTGTCAATAACTCATCGTAGATGCTAATGAAAGAGCGATGCTGTGCCATCAAAGAATCAGCGATATGACAAATCTCTTTCGTAATGGCAAACTCTTTGGATTGGGTCGCTTTGGG
>JAGOZL010000033.1 GCA_018058685.1 Sulfurospirillum sp. | reverse complement strand
CGGTCTAACATCGCTTCAACATCAATCTCTTCTAACTCATCAAGCCTATCACGTTGTTTTTCAAAAACAACTCTGAGTTCATTCATCGCTTCATCAAAAAAATCAGGCGCAATTTCCATTAAGCTTAGCGCTTCATGCACTTTAGACTCTAAGGTAAAAATCGTTGAGGCATCATGTAAAGCATGTTCAAGCTTCTCTTTTTTAGAGAGTGATTTTTTGAAGTTTAAAAGCTCTTCATCTTCACCGATTTTGGGTGAAACTTCTTCTATTTTAGCAATTTCAAAACGAGTAAACTCTTTGAGTTCCTCTACTTTTTTTTCTTCTGCTTCAATTTTCTCAAGCGCATCGTGTGCTGTTTTATAAGAAACATACACGCGCTCAAAGGCTTCAACATTTTTTACATGTAAAGGATCACGATGTGTGCAAACGCCATCTAAAAGTTTTAAAAGACGGCTGTTTTCAAATTCGCTGGCATCTTTTAACGAGAGGTAATTTAAAAATGTACGAGAAATATCAACAAGCCCTTTTTTAGAAGCACTTTGATCGTTGATAAAATAACGCACACTTTTGGATTTGAGTGCTTTGAAAATAGTCGTTTCATCTGTTTCAAACCCAAAATCTTCAAGCTTTAAAGGCACATCCAGTGTGCATTCAACAACATCAGCCAACACCTCAGCATGACCAAAAACACTGAGAAGCCCTTGCATAAAAACCGATTTTCCAGCACCACTAGGACCTGTAAAGACGATTAAGCCTTTTGAAAACTCCAAATCACACGATTTGAAACTCAGATGATTTTTAAGTAAAAGTCTCTCAATCACACATTACCCCAATGTAATTTCTTTTTTAACACATCAAAATAGTTACGATCCAAACTATGAATTAAGCGAGCTCCTCGCTCTGCAATTTTGACACTGACAAAATCCACGTCACTCATCTTATACGTCTCTTGTCCATCCACAACGATGACAGTATCATCGCTACTTTTAAACGAAACCACGAAGTCTACAGGTAAAACTAACGGGCGTTGTGTTAAAGAGTGTGGAGAAATTGGTGTCAAAATAAGCGCTTCGGTCAAAGGATAGACCACAGGACCGCCAGCGGAGAGATTATACGCAGTAGAGCCTGTTGGCGTGGAAACAATTAAGCCATCGCCATAATAAGAATTAAACAACACCCCATCCACATACGCCTTAATCGTCGTCATATGCGAAATTTTAGAGCGTGAGAAGACGATATCATTAAACGCAACGAGTTTTTCAACTTTTTGATTTACATGTAAAGAGACATCGAGCATCATGCGCGTATCAATACGGTAATTTCCTTTAAAAAAATCATCCATAAACGTGCTGATTTCATCGGTTTGAATATCGGTTAAAAAACCAAGTTGACCTGCGTGAATACCCAAAACGGGTTTATTGTAAGCAAAACTGCGACGACATAAGGAGATAAGTGTACCATCTCCTCCAAGCGAGATAAGAAAATCTGAATGCTCACACATAAACGCAAAAGGCACACCTTCACACCCAAGCCATGAAGCACTTTTTTCATCGACTAAAAGGGTGATGTTGTGCGCTAAGAGGGCGGAGCGTATCTGTTCATAATGAACAACTAAAGAGCTGTCCTCAGGCTTACTGACAAGTCCAACCGTATGAATATGTGTGAGTGTTTTTGTGTGATGCGTTATTTTCATGATGGCTTATTCTAGCGTTTATTTTATTAATCCCAAATTTAACCTCACAAACACCTCTATCGCGTTTATTTAGGACGGTCTATGCTATAATTCGCAAAAATATAATGTCAAAGGATAATGAATGAAATACCTACTTTTAATACTCTCTACCATGCTTTTGCTTACAGGATGTACTTATAAAAACGAAGCACTCACCCTATCCCCTTACAATGCACAGTATGCGGGGCCGTTGGCAAAAAATAAACCAACTGTCTATCTTAGATTAGTCAAAGATCTTCGCTCAGATAAACAAAGTATTGGCTATTTACTCGATAATGGTAAAACCCTCGCAACGCTTTACACACACGCTGATATCGAAGCAAAATATCAAGAAGGGTTGGGTTACGCCCTCAACCTTGCAGGCTTTAACACTGATGCTTCCCTAAAAGCAGCCGAAATGGTAGTTGAAGTCTATATCAAAGATATCGAAATGGTCTACAACGATAAAAATTTTGATACCAATTTAAGAGGTGAAATTGAGATTGAAGTGATTGTAAGAAAAGGAGCAGATGTTATCACACAAAACTTTAGACAAAAAGGTGCTAAATGGATTGCTCCTTCGTTTGAATCAAAAGATTTAGAACCTTTTTTATACACTCTCTTTGCAGACAGTATCGACCAAATTGTCTCACGCTTAACACGTTTATAACTCCATAGTAGAAGAGGTTTCCCTCTTCTACTAACTGCTTATTTGGACACGATTTCGACCAAGCTTTTTCGCTTCATACAGTGCTTTATCGGCTTCTTCGACTAAAGCATCTTTATCCATGACCACTAAGTTCAGAGTTGAAACACCTATACTAATCGTAATTTGCACAACTTCTTGTGTGGCATCTATGCTTGCAAGTGTTGATTTTTGAACGATATTTCGAAGGCGTTCCGCTAATAAAATTGCTTCTGCTTTTTCCGTATTTGGAGTGATAATCGCAATTTCTTCACCACCGTAACGTGCAACAATATCGCTGTCTCGCACCATCTCTAAAATCACTTTTGAGAGATTTTTAAGAACTTCATCGCCTATTTGATGACCATAAGTATCATTGACAACTTTAAAATGGTCTACATCTATTAGCAAAAGAGAAAGAGGTAAACGATAACGCCTTGAATGGGCAATTTCTTCATGTAATCGTTGATCAAAATAGCGTCTGTTTTTAAGCCCTGTCAGGCTATCGGTTATACTTTCGTACTGTAAAATAGCTATTTTTCGGATATCACTCATTGTTTTTAACGCTAACTGTCCTACGAGATAGACAAAAACCCCACCACCTAGCAACATCAATGCCACGATAAAAGAGAGCGGATTTAAAACATTGCGGATTTGCCAAAGATTGTAACAAAAGACGATGTAGCTAAAGATAAAGAAGAATACAAGAATACTTAAAACTTTCCATTTACGTTGCAATTCACCACTAGAGAGTTCAAGGATAACTTTTTTGATAGGGACAAGAGAGCTGACTAAAAAAATCGCTCCCATAATAATTAAGATAATTTCCAAAAAAACAATGGATGAATGCATGAGACCTCAACCTTTTAAAGCTCAGTCATTCTACCATAAAGTTTAAGAAAAGCTACTTTTAGCTATACTCTAAGCCTTAAAAAAAGCGTTTTAGGAAGAACCATTGAGAAGTCATTATTGTACTGATTTAGATATCGCCCAAATTGGCGAAGTTGTTGAAGTCTGTGGTTGGGCAAATAGCCACAGAGACCATGGTGGAGTCATTTTCATTGACCTCAGGGACCGATCTGGTCTTGTGCAACTTGTATGCGATCCAGCTGATAGTGTCAATGCGCATACCGTTGCTTCACATGTGAGAGATGAGTTTGTATTAAAAGCAAAAGGCAAAGTGCGAGCCAGGGGCGAAGGACTTGAAAATCCTCGTTTAAAAACAGGAAAAATTGAAATTGTTGTTGAAGAACTCATTGTCGAGAATGCCAGCGAAACCGTTCCGTTTGTTATTGGCGATAACAATGTAGGTGAAGAGACGCGTCTTAAATACCGTTATTTAGATCTTCGTAATCCAAAATCTTACGAGACTTTTAAACTTCGTTCAAAAGCAACGATTGCTGTACGAAATTCACTCGATAGTCAAGGTTTTTTAGAAGTTGAAACGCCTATTTTGACCAAATCTACTCCTGAGGGAGCACGTGATTATCTTGTTCCAAGCCGTGTTCACAATGGAGAGTTTTATGCCCTTCCTCAATCGCCTCAGCTCTTTAAACAGCTCTTGATGTGTGCAGGATTTGATCGTTACTTCCAAATTGCAAAATGCTTCCGTGATGAAGACTTACGAGCGGATCGTCAACCTGAATTTACACAAATTGATATCGAAATGAGTTTTTGTGACCAAGAAGATGTGATGCGTGTGACTGAAAAAGTCATCAAAGATGTTTTTAAAGCATGTGGGCATGAAGTCACCATTCCGTTTAACCGTATGCGTTACAAAGATGCTATGGAAAAATACGGCTCAGACAAACCTGACCTTCGTTATGATCTCTCTATGATTGATGTGATTGATATCTTTGCAAACTGTAAAAATGAGATTTTTAGTAACATCGCTAAAGATACAAAGAAAAACCGTATTAAAGCGCTTAAAGTACCTAATGGAGATAACATCTTCTCAAAACGCCAAATGCAAGGCTTTGAAGAGTACGTTCGTAAGTTTGGAGCTTCAGGCTTAGGTTATTTTCAAATGAAAGAAGATGGACTCAAAGGTCCTTTGACAAAGTTTTTTGATGAAGCAGATTTACAAGCTATCGTTGCGGCAGCAGATTTACATGTAGGCGACGCAATCTTCTTTGGAGCGGGTGAGAAAAAATTAGTACTTGATTATATGGGACGCTTCCGTATCTTCTTGGCAGAGCAGATGAATATCATCCCTAAAGATGTTTTTGAGTTTGTATGGGTGGTTGATTTTGAAATGTTTGAAGTTGAAAACGGCAAAGTCAAAGCCCTTCACCATCCTTTCACAATGCCGCGTGATATCGATAACACACCAATTGATGAGATGGAATCTATCGCGTATGATATCGTTTTAAACGGTACGGAATTGGGTGGAGGAAGTATCAGAATTCATAAAAAAGAGATTCAGCAAAAAGTCTTTAATCTTTTGGGTATTAGCGATGAAGAAGCGCATG
Organism: Sulfurospirillum sp.; assembly: GCA_018058685.1. Classification (GTDB taxonomy): domain Bacteria; phylum Campylobacterota; class Campylobacteria; order Campylobacterales; family Sulfurospirillaceae; genus Sulfurospirillum. The sequence continues at coordinate 11,102 of JAGOZL010000033.1, read as the reverse complement.
AGAAGTTTGAATTTTTACTTGATGCCCTCAAATACGGTGCTCCTCCACACGGTGGTTTGGCTATCGGTTTGGATAGATTAATGATGCTTATCACCAAGAGTGATAGTATTCGTGATGTGATAGCTTTTCCTAAAACACAAAAAGCACAATGTTTACTCACCCAAGCTCCAAGTGTTGTTGAAAATGACCAACTCAGAGATTTGGGTATTCGCCTTCGTGAAAAAAACAAATAGAGGAGATAAGATGAAGAAGCTATTTTTAATTATTGGAGCCCCTGGAAGTGGAAAAACAACGGATGCAAGTTTAATTGCTGAAAAAAACCCTGAAGCAATTGCGCATTACTCAACCGGCGAATTACTTCGTGATGAAGTAGCAAGTGGTAGTGAACTTGGCAAGACGATTGATTCGTTTGTCAGTGCGGGAAACCTTGTTCCTTTAGATATTGTGATTAACACCATCGTCAGTGCTATTAAAAATAGTCCAAAAAATGTCATCCTCATTGACGGTTTCCCACGTTCAGATGAGCAAATGAAAGCACTCGATGCACTTTTAGCCAAAGAAGATTCTGTGAAACTTGTTTCTGTTATCGAAGTTGTGGTCAGTGAACAAGTTGCGATGGACAGAGTTCTTGGACGTGCGCGTGGGGCAGATGATAACGCAACTGTTTTCCACAACCGCATGAAAGTCTATACAGATCCATTAGCGGGTATTCAAGCATTTTATGGCGCAAAAAATCTTTTACACAAAATCAGTGGAGAGCAAAGCATCGAAGCTGTTGTTGCTGAGATGGAAGCATTCGTTAAAAGTAATCTCTAATGCATCATTTCTACTCTGTGATCATCGGAAGCGAGCTTCTTAATGGTCGCAGAGTCGATAAACACTTCTCTTTTTTAAATAGCGAACTACTTCATCGAAATCTTTTACATGTAGCCAACCTCGTCATTAAAGATGACCCCATTTTAATTCAAAATACATTTAACCTCATTTTGCAAGATCCAAAAAGTGTGATGTTTTGCTTTGGAGGGATTGGCGCAACGCCTGATGATTTAACAAGACTCATTGCGAGCGAGGTCTTTACAGGACAAGCATTAACGTTACATGTAAAAGCAAAAGAGCTGATCGAAAAACAATTTGGGGAAGACGCCTATCCACACCGCATCACTATGGCGATGCTTCCACCCTCTTCTTCTTTATTGCATAATCCTGTTAATAATGTTCCTGGTTTTGAGCTGTTCCACCGCTTCTTTTTCGTTCCTGGCTTTCCTTCGATGGCTTGGCCAATGGTTCAAGAAGCGCTCAATACGTATTTTCCCACACTTGCAAAACCATTTAGCACTTCGTTTATTGTAGAATCTGCGGAGAATGATTTAATTGAGATTATGCAGGCCTTGCCTAGCGAGCTTACCTTTTCTTCACTGCCACGATTTGAAAATGAAAAACGCATCGTTGAAATCTATTTAGAACACGCTGAACAAACCATCGTGGAACAGTGGAGTCTCTTTTTTAAACAAGCGGCAATTAAAAAAGGAAAAGTAATCAGGGATTGTTTGTAAAATACTGATCAATGCCGTTGCTAATCCCCTCAACAATCAATTTTTGATACTGAGGATTAAACATTTTATCGGATTCATCGGGATTAGTAATGTAGCCTATTTCTATCAAAACGGATGGCATTGTCGCACCCACCAAGACCCAAAAAGGAGCTTCTCTAACACCTCCATCATCTACCTCATACTTCTTTTTAACACTGCTGAGCATATTGGACTGAATATCGATGGCTACTTTATTCGAGAGGACTATTTTTTCACGATTGAAAACATTTAAAAAGGTCTCTTTCGAGTAAAAATCCATCTCTTCAATGTCGGATTGGTTTTCCAAAGCCGCTACGTTTTTGGAACGTTCTGAACGATCAGGAGAGAGAAAAAAGGTCTCTAATCCTTTCATAGAAAGCTTTTTAGCTTCTGTTGGAGCAGCATTGGCATGTAAAGAAAGAAATAAATCTGCATTTTTATCATTAGCGACTTTTGTACGATCTCTTAAATTGATAAAAATATCTTTATCACGCGTATAAAATACTTTGTAGCCTTTTTGTTTCAAATGCTTTCCTAACTGTAACGTAACATCCAGTACCAAATGTTTTTCCATGCGCTGTTTATACCCAATAGCCCCTGCATCTTTTCCACCATGCCCTGCGTCAATCACAATCGTTTTATTACGCACACTTTTTGACGCCACTGGTGTAGGCGTGCTTTTAGTCAGTTGAGGCGCTGAAATGGGTGGTGGTGGTAACGTTGGTGCACTGTGCGCTTGTTGTAGTGGTACACTTTTGGACACATTTACAGGCTGCTTTGAAAAAGCGATAATCACACTGTTATTCACAACACTAATGTACGTATCAAAGATTTTAGAAGCGTCTAACACGACTCTAATTGTGTCCGTACTGTACTGCGTTATGCGTATATTTTGAAGATTGGGCGGAGGGCTTACCGAAGGAGGTGTACCTAAGATAATGGCGGGAATATCAATCACTTTTTTATAGCTATTAGGGCTATTCAACCCAAATACTTTAACCCTCTCAGAAGCGATAGCCATTCCAAAATCAAGAACAATTGCCTCTTTATCCCCTTTGACGTGGTGTAAAACATTTTTGCCTTTATACGAAGTTGGTAAATTGGTTTTATTCTCACTCGAAGAAGCAACACGTTCTTTTTCTTGACTTTCTAGCATAACGGGCGTAGGAGGAGGAGAAAACGTTTTCTTCTCCTCTGTTTTTTTATGTGGTTCTTTTTGCATAATTTTAAGTTCAGACTCATATTTTGAGGCATCAAGTTTTAAAATCTTTGCACTTTTGATGAGCCGCTCTAAGGTTTGTTCTTTAAGCTTATCATCACCTGCGATGATGGATTGGATATAGATACCTTTTAAACCATGAAAAACACGCAAGACCTCATCATTATTTGCTCCACGCATCTGCTGATCATAGGTTTCTAGTTGTTTAAAATAGTTTGGTGCTGCAAACAGTGTCATACATGTCAACAGCAAAACACAAAGGAGTCTAATGCGTTTCCCCATGAACCAACTTTGTCATTAATTCTTTGACACTGATAATTTCACTCAGTTTATAGCCATTTGCCCCTGTAAAGAAAAGCCCTGTTTCTACTTTTCCATTGTACGCATCAAATAAGCGATCAGCAATACAATACCCCACTGCTTTTGCCTCTTGTCCACGATGACAAGGGCTTACACAATTGCTTACACAACGAATGGCTGGGCCTTCTTTTTTTTCTACCATTTGAATTAAATTGGTGCGTACACCCCTAGCAGGATAGCCTACGGGAGATTTGAAGAGTTGGATATCTTCTTGGGTCGACTTTAAAAGTACTTCTTTAAACGTATCAGCGGCATCGCACTCATGCGTACCAATAAATCGTGTACCCATTTGAACACCACTCGCACCTTGCTCCATCATAGCAGCAATATCATCATGGCTCCAAATACCTCCTGCTGCGATAAGTGGGAAATCTCCCCATACCTTAATTTCTTCTAGGATTGGAGCAATTAAATTTTCTAATTGATACTCATCCATACCACATTGCTCATAGGTAAATCCTTGATGCCCTCCACTTAAAGGCCCTTCAACCACGATAGCATCAGGAAGTCTATTGTAACGTTGTGTCCAACGCTTACAGATAATTTTAAGAGCCTTCGCAGAAGAAACAATAGGGACAAGTGCCACGTCTGGATAGTCCACTGTGAATTCAGGCATATTGGTGGGCAGACCTGCTCCTGTGATGATAATATCAATCCCCGCTTCACACGCATCTTTTACCACGCGCTCATAATCATTGATCGCGTATAAAATATTGACACCCAATGGTTTATCCCCACAGATTTTACGTGCATTCTTAATAATAGCGGCAAGCCCCTCTTTAGAATAAAAATTTTCAGCGTCAAAAGGTCGTGCATTGATATTTTTCTTACTGTACATTGCATTATTATAATACCCAGTACCAACAGCGCTGATGACGCCAAGCCCACCTTCTAAGCTCACCGTTCCTGCCAGTTTATCCCAACTAATGCCAAGTCCCATGCCACCTTGAACGATAGGATATTCAAGCGTATACTTTCCAATTTTTAAAGGTTTAAATGCCATTATTGCACCTCGAGTTTTGCAAATTTGCGTTTACCTACTTGAAGAATATAAACACCCTTCTCCAACTGTAACTGTTCATCATCTATTTTTACTTGATCTAACTTAACAGCGCCTTGCTTGATGTCGCGCCTAGCCGCAGATGTGGACTCTTCTAATCCACAATCAACCAGTGCCTTTGCAATCCAAATCGGTGCGTTACATGTAAAAGATTCCATATCACTTGGAAGTTCATTCTGACCATGCACACGATTAAATTCTGCTTGAGCTTCATGCGCGGCATCCGTACTGTGGTAACGCTCAACGATTTCAAAAGCAAGCGCTTCTTTTGTCTTCTTAGGATGCACACTTCCGTCTTCAACACCTTTTTTTAAAGCTTCAATCTCTTCCAATGTTTTCGAACTTAACAGTTCATAGTAACGCCACATTAGAACATCAGAGATACTCAGCATTTTACCAAACATCTCAGAAGGGGCATCGGTCACACCGATATAATTTCCCAAAGATTTACTCATTTTATTGACACCATCTAAACCTTCAAGCAAAGGCATCATCACCACAGCTTGTTCTTTTCCTACATTATAGGCACGTTGGAGATGGCGACCCATGAGAAGATTGAACTTCTGATCAGTTCCACCCATTTCGATATCACATTTCATCGCGACACTGTCATAACCTTGCAATAAAGGGTATAAAAATTCACTGATAGAAATAGGCGTTTGTGATTTGTAACGTTTTTCAAAATCTTCACGCTCTAACATACGAGCGACACTAAAGGTAGTTGTAAGTTCAATTAAACCACTCGCACCCAATGAGCTTAGCCATTCCGAGTTAAACATAACAACGGTTTTTTCAGGATCTAAAATTTTGAACACTTGATCTTTGTAGCTTTGCGCATTGGCTAAAACCACTTCTCGTGTCAGTTTTTTACGTGTCTCATTCTTACCGGTTGGGTCACCTATCATACCTGTAAAATCACCAATTAAAAATTGAACTATTGCACCATACTTTTGAAGCATAGCCATTTTTTGAAGCAATACGGTATGGCCTAAGTGCAAATCAGGTGCTGTTGGGTCAAAACCTGCTTTCACTAAAAATGTCTCACCTTTTTCTAAAAAGTTTTTAATAAGCGTAATGACTCTTTCTTCATCAATAATTTCGCTTACCCCTCTTCTTATCTCTTTAAGGGCTTGTTCTAACATCATTCTTCCTTACATCAATTATTTATAAGCATCATTTGCAGAGACAAACTCAATAACACGGTACCGTCCTTTGAGATTGTCACGTACAGAGTTAATGTTTTTCTCAGGCAGTTCTAAGATCATTTCAAAATAATCAGCATGCCCTTCATCTTCTGCTTTTCCAAGCTCTATCGTTACTAAATTGACCTGCATTTTAGCCAAATAAGCTAGAAATGTTGCCAGAGAACCTTTTTTATTTTCCAAACTGACAATCAATTTGTAACGATCAGGTGCTTCTTTTGTCCATTTGACAAATGTCATAGGCTCATTTTCATCCATCAAAATGGCAGCGCGTTCACAGAGCTTATGATGCACAAAAACATCATTTCCTTTGCGAAAACCAACAATATCATCACCTCGTTTTGGATGGCAGCAATAGTCAAAATAGACATTGCTTATATTGTGATTTGAGTAGATAACAATGTTTTCAAATTTTTGTTTTTTGATATGGTAACGATCTTTTTTAAGTAAAGGAAAAAGCAAGGTTTCTTGCAAGGCATTGGTTTTTAATCCATTGACAATATCTTGTAAATAGACAGAATCAACTGCTATTTTAAAAATTTTTTTGCTTAAAAGTTCTTGTTCTACCCATATTGCAATCTTTGCCTCATTGACACCAAAAACATGTGCTAAAATTTTAATTGCTACTCTATGGTTAATCTCTTTAATTTTTTGACGGCAATTGGATTGAATTGTGCCTTTTGCTTTGCCTGTTTTAACACTGTTAATCCACGAACATCGGTATTTTGGCTCTTTGGATGTAACAATTTTAACAATATCACCATTTTTAAGCTCAGTTAAAAGAGGAACTTTTTGCTTATTGACATAGGCTTCATCGGCATACGTTCCCACTTCCGTGTGAACTTCATACGCAAAATCAAGCACCGTAGCACCTCGTGGCAGCGTAAAAATATCTCCTTTAGGCGAAAAGACCGCAATGTCTTCGCTGTAAAGATTGTCTTTAGCAATTTCATAAAAATCTTCAATGCTCTCAATATCTTCATTTTGGTTGTTTAAATCATTCAGCCAATCAAGCTTTGGGTTTAACCCTCCTGATTTATACTTCCAATGTGCCGCGACTCCGTATTCAGCTGTTTTGTTCATATCATACGTTCGAATTTGAGACTCAACAATAGACTTGTCATCAAAGACGGTTGTATGAATCGTCTGATAACCATTTTCTTTTGGAATGGCAATATAATCTTTAAAACGTGAAATAAGGGGTTTAAAATGTTGATGCACAATACCTAGTGCACGATAACAATCAATAGGCGTACGCACAATAATACGAATCGCCAAAAGGTCTAAAACCTCTTCAATACTGACACCTTTACGTTGCATTTTAAGATAAATGGAGTAGTAGTGCTTAATACGTTTTTGAATCGTAAAGTCACTCTCTATAAATCCTTCTTTAAGCATATGGTTCTGGATTTTTGAGATAAAGTGATTCAACCGAAGCTGAAGTTGTTGTCCGTGTTCTTTAATATAAGTATCAATTTTTTGATATTCATTGGGCATAACATAATAAAAACTTAAATCATCTAAAAGATTTTTAATTGATGAAATACCTAGTCGGTGGGCAATTGGAGCATAAACGACCAATGTCTCTTCACTAATACGCTTTTGCTTTAAAGGATCAAGGGCTTCAAGGGTTAGCATATTGTGCAATCTATCACATAGTTTTACAACCAAAACCCTTACATCACGAATAGAGGCTATGAGCATTTTGCGAAAGGTGAGTGCTGAAGCAACCAGTTTATCATTAGAGGTTGAAGGAAGTAACTCACTATCACGAATTTCAACGATTTTAGTGAGCCCATCAACCAAATGCCCTACTTCTTCGCCAAACATCTCTTTGACCTCTTCGGTAGAGCATGAAGTGTCTTCTACAACGTCGTGCAAGAGCCCTGCTATCACCATCGATTCATCGCCACCTAAATAGGCAACAAAAACACATACCAAAATAGGATGAACCACATAAGGTTCTCCACTGCGTCTAAACTGACCTTGATGTTTCTCTATCGTAAATGCAACAGCTCGTTCAATATCAGGCGTTTTGCGAATGTATTTAAAAAGAAGTTCAACAGCATGTTCGGTCTGTTTGCACTTTTTAACAACCTCTACTAACTCTTCCAAGGGGTCAACTTTGTTTAATCAGTAATAGATTCTAATCGCACTTTGCCTTCTGCAATTTCCATTAAGGCAATATCTGTAAACTTTTGCTTATTTTTATCTGCTTTGATCAGAGGTTCTGCACCATTTGAAAGTTGATCTGCTCTTTTTGAGACGAGCATAACTAATTTGTAACGATCTTGACCGATAAGTGCCAATGCTTTTGCTGTGATTTCTTCAATTCTTTGCATACATGTATTCCTTGATTTTATTATTTACGAACGATAGAACAACCCGAAAGGTTGCCCTGAATAATTTTAAGCAGATTGCCTTTTTCAAACATATTACACACAACGATAGGAAGATTGTTGTCTTTTGCCAACGCGATAGACGTATCGTCCATTACTTTGATATTATCATCCATTGCTCTATCGTACGTTAATTCTGTTAATTTTTGTGCATCTAAAAACTTGTTAGGATCTTTATCATAAACACCATCTACTTTTGTGGCTTTGATAATCATATCCGCACCTATTTCAATCGCGCGTAGCGTTGCTGCTGTATCTGTGGTAAAGAAAGGATTTCCTGTCCCTGCAGCAAAAATAACGATACGTTCTTTTTCAAAATGGCGTTGTGCACGTCTTACAATAAACGTTTCACAAATAGCTTCCATCTTAATAGCACTTTGAACGCGTACTTCCATACCAACATGCTCTAACGCCTCTTGCATAGCAATGCTGTTAATAACCGTCGCCATCATTCCCATGTAATCCCCACTGGTACGTTTGATGATACCATCTTTTGCGGCGCTTACGCCTCGGATAATATTTCCACCACCAATGACAATACCAACTTCAATGCCATGGATAACCAAAGATTTAATCTCATCCGCAATAAATTTTAAGATAGAAGTATCAATACCAAAACCATTATTACCCGCAAGGGCTTCACCAGAGAATTTGACCAATACGCGCTTTCTCTTCTCCATCATTCTATAAACCTTTACTAGAAAATCCTCTATTTTATCTAAAAAGAGCTAAAAGTTACTTTGAACCAATTAGTTCAAGCGGATCAATATGATAATTTTTCTGGGTCACTTCAAAGGTGAGGTCATTATCAACCCTTCCAAGAACGTACCCTTTTTTGATTTTTTGCCCAACTTGGATAGTAGGCGCTATTTTTGAGAGATGCGCGTAAATAGTATGTATTTCATCGCTATTTTCTACAATCACTACCTTTTGCAGCGATGCGGTATCTTTAGCAAAAACAACTTTTCCATTCAAAACACTTTTAACCGTTGCATCAGGTGTATTGGAGGCTAAAACAACCGATTCATTAAAAATTTTAATTTTATAAATCGGATCAACATAATCACCAAAACGTCGCTTCACCGTAAAATTATCCAACGGTGCAATGGTTTTTTCACCCGTGTATTTTTTAACATTACTATTTTGATACGATGAGCCAATTTGGCGAATGTTCGTTTCACCCACATTGCCTGGTGTTTTATCGCGTTTAGCATTCTTTTCTGCGAGAAGCTTATTATCTTCTTGGACTTTGATAATTTTGAGTTGCTCTAGCGTTGTTCGTATTTCATCACGTTCTTTTTGAATATCATCAAGTTGTTTTTTATAACTCTCTTTTTTAGCATTTAAAGCAATAATCGAACTCTCTTTCTTTTTTTCTAACGCAACTAGCTCATCATGTTTATTTTTAGCACTTTGAATTTCAGAACGAATCGTCTTGATTTCTTGGCTTTGAGAATTGATTTGTTCATTGACCTGTTTATAATCACTTGCAAGTCTTCCAAATTCTTTGCGAATAATAATATCCATCTTTTGCAATACTTCATCCACTAAAACACCATCATCGTTCTCCACGTATTCACTATCCGCAATGAGGTAAAATGCAAAATCTTCGGCAATGATTTTGATGATTTTATCTTCAAGGTCTTTTTTTTGAGAAGAGAGTGTTTGTGTCTCTTTGGTGAGTTTTTCAAGGTATTCGTATTTTCGCTCGACCGCACTTTGTGATTGCAAAATCGTCTGTTGCAGAGTTTCTATCTTATCTTTAATCTTTTCAATTTCATTCTCTTGCGACACAATCTCCGAGGCAACATCTTGAAGCTTTCCATGAATTTTTCGCTCAATCTGGACTTTATCTTCTAAAATTTTCGCTTTTTCATTGATTTTTTGCACGGTATTGGCAGATAAAATCAGTGGAGACAATAACAAGCACACCCAAACAAATGTTCTCATACACGTCCTATTTTACGTGAGACCAATGTGACAGAGATAATGGCAAACAACAATGCAGAACCAATAATCATACTACCTTCATAGATAAAATTAAATTCGGGAATGATAATATCAAGCTCAAGCGCAAACTCTTGCACTATTGGTAATTTCGGAGCAATACTAAACACGCCACAGACTAAAAATGCACTTAAGAGTGAATCAACCAAAGTCATACGGTAAAGCATCGCGCTTTTCATAAAAAATGAAGCACCAAAAAGGCTCATAATCGCCATTCTTCTGCTATGCTCATAGGTCCAAATACGGACTTGTTTTAAAATTAATAAAATGGCGATAAAGGCAATAAAGCCTGTGAAAATATAAACCATATACTGCAATAGCACAAACATCTTAAAAATTTTTTCATGTGTCTTTGCAAAAGTTTCTACCCGTGTGATAGACCCTTGTGCTAAGAGCTTTTGTTTAATGGCTTCGATACGCTTAGCATCAGGCATTGTTTCTAGCTTTAATGAATAAAACTTTGGAAGAGCCACTTGCAAAAGACTTAAGTTTTTTGAAGACATATCATTTTTAAGACGATCTAATATTTTTTTACTGCTGATTTCAGCTAATGAATGTACCTCAGAAACCTCTTTTTTTAAGGATTCTTCTTTAAGTTCAGAAGAAGAGACCACAATAATCGAATAATCATTCACTATCTTTTGGGAGTAATCCGCTACGACTTTATTGACGACAATCGTAAACTGAAAAGAAAAAAGAAGGATAAACACTGAAATGATAATTGAGAAGTGGCTATTAATGGACCTCATGCAACACACCACCCTCTAAAAAATAGTGTTTATAATCAATACCTAATGTTGAGGGAATATTATGCGTAACAACTAACACCGTTGTTCCTAAATGCTCTTTTGCACCTTTGAGCAAATTCCAAATGACTTCACTGGAGTAACTATCTAAATTTCCCGTAGGCTCATCTGCTAAGATAAGCACAGGGTTGTGTGCTAAAGCTCTTGCCATTGCGACACGTTGTTGCTCTCCACCGCTTAATTCATAAGGGTATTTGTTGATTTTGTGAAGCAACTTAACATGTTTGAGTAGTTTGTGTGCTTGTTTGACACACACACTTTTAGAAAATCCACCAATAATCAAAGGTAACATCACGTTTTGCTCAACCGTCCACTCATCAATGAGCTTATAGTCTTGAAACACCACGCCTAAATAGCGTCTTAGCACGTTTAATTTTGAGGTACTGATATTTTTAAAATCTACCCCACACACGTTCAAATCACCTCTATTTGGAAGCAACTCACCATAAAGTGATTTGATAATGGTCGATTTTCCACT
>JAGOZL010000102.1 GCA_018058685.1 Sulfurospirillum sp. | reverse complement strand
TTTTATAAAAAACTTGCCAAACGCTTTGGAAAAACTCGCGTTAAAATTCCTCGTTACATTCTTAAGGAGTATTCAGAACAAAGAGGTATTTCTCCAAAAGATATTCGCGAATATTTAACCTTTATCAGTTATACAATTGCTAAAAAAGAGAGTAATGCGCTCAAGCTTTTTTTTAAAAAAGTAAAACAGCTTCGTAAGGAGTAAAAAAGGAGGAGAACAACCTCCTCCTTTTTTAAGAATGTTTTATACACCTTGTGTATTAAAAACCCTATCGCCCGCATCGCCAAGACCTGGAACAATATAGCCATTTTCATTCAATCCATCATCAATGCACGCCGTATAAACAGCCACATCAGGATGAACATCACTAAAACGCTTCAACCCTTCAGGTGCTGAAACAAGGGCTAAAAAGCGAATATCTTTGACTCCTTTGGATTTTAAAAAATTCACCGCATCAATCGCCGTTCCACCCGTTGCAAACATCGGATCAATGATAATCGCTGTTCGCTCCGTATGATCAGGTGGCAATTTTGCATAGTAAAACTCTGCTTCCAGTGTTTTTTCATTGCGCTGAAATCCTAAAAATCCCACACTCGCATCAGGAATAAGTTTAAAAATACCATCTAACATCCCTAAAGCAGCTCTTAAAATAGGACAAATCATAATTTTAGAATCAAGTTTTTTACTATTGGCAACCGCTACAGGTGTTTGCACTTTCACATCACGTAGTGGCAAATCTCGTGTGGCTTCAAAAAGCATCAAATACGAGATTTCATCCACTAAAAGCCTAAATTGAAATGGCTCCGTTTTTTCATCACGTAAAATAGAGAGCTTATGCTCAATAAGCGGATGATTGATGACATGAACATTTTTCACGTTACTTTACTTCCGCATCAATAATCGCTTGAAGCTTCGCACGGTAAGCTTTCGCATCAAAATCTTTCACACGGGCAACGCCATCTTTGACCGCAGCTTCTGCTACCGCACAACTGACCCATACAAACGCTCGTCTGTCAAATGGTTTTGGAATAATGTAGTTAATACCAAATTTCAAATCTTCTCCATTATACGCTGCTTTGACATACTCAGGCACTTCTTCTTTGGTAAGTTTTGCAAGAGCCACGGCTGCTGCCATTTTCATGCCTTCGGTTACTTTCGTTGCTCTTACATCCAAAGCACCTCTGAAGATGAATGGAAAACCTAGAACATTGTTTACTTGGTTTGCATAATCACTTCTTCCTGTTCCCATCATGATATCATCTCTTGCGGCATGGGCTTCTTCTGGTAAGATTTCAGGTGTTGGGTTAGCAAGGGCAAAAATAATAGGATACGCATTCATCGATTTTACCATCTCTTGTGTCACCACACCAGGAGCAGAGAGACCTAGGAACATATCAGCACCTTTCATGGCATCTTCTAGCGTTCTATCTTCCGTTTCAACAGCAAATTCTGCTTTGTATTTATTTAAATCTGTTCTTCCCGTATGAATCACGCCTTTGGTATCAATCATGACAATATTTTTTGCACCCAAAAGTTTGTACATCTTCCCACACGCAATACCAGCCGCTCCTGCTCCAGAGACGACGATTTTCATCTCTTCGATTTTTTTACCACTGATTTCAAGGGCATTGATAAGACCTGCGGTTGTAATCATCGCCGTTCCATGTTGGTCATCGTGCATGACAGGAATATCAACACATGCTTGAAGTTTCTCTTCAATCGCAAAACATTGTGGTGCTTTGATATCTTCTAAGTTAATCCCGCCAAACGTTGGAGAAAGGGCACGGCAGATTTCAACAAATTTATCGACATCATATTCATCAATTTCGATATCAAACGCATCAACGTCTGCAAATTTTTTGAAAAGAACAGATTTTCCTTCCATAACAGGCTTTCCAGCCACAGGACCTAAATCACCAAGACCTAAAATCGCCGTTGAGTTAGTCATAACCGCTACGAGGTTGGCTTTATTGGTATAGGTATATGCTAATTCATTGTCTTTTTGAATTTCTAAACACGGATGAGCGACCCCTGGAGAATACGCCATCGATAAGTCTCTTGCTGTATCACATATTGTTTTAACATTAATCCCAATTTTCCCACCAATGTGGTACTCTAAAGCTTCCTCTTTGGTTACTTTGCCTTGTTTACTCACTACGACTCCTTTTGATTTGATAGTAAATTTTGTATTCTTTTTAATACTTCGTTATAACCAATAATCTCTAAAACATCAAAAATAGCAGGACTCACAGAACTGCCCACCATCGCAATGCGAATGCTTTGCGCAAGGTCTTTGAGTTTTAAGCCTTTTTGTTCTAAAAACTCTTTTGTAAACACTTCAAACTCTTGAGCAAAGGCTAAATTTTGATTTACATGTAACGCGTTCAAATACATTTCTAAAATACTTATGGCTTCTTTGGATAAAAATTTTGCTACAGCTGCTTCATCATAAACAGTCGGAGCAGCGATGATTTGCTGTGCTAAAAGTGCAAACTCTTTCATCGTCTTTGCGCGCTCTCTAAGAGCGTCAATTAAGAGTTCTTTTTTTACATGTAAATCCAAATCCACCCCAAAAGGTTTTAGCAATTCACAAATACGCGCATACGAAGCATGTTTGATATAATGGGCATTAAGCCACAAGAGTTTTTCTTGATTAAACGCAGAGGCTGATTTATTGATATCATTTGGGTCAAACCACGCTAGCATCTCTTCCATCGAAAAAATCTCTTGATCCCCATGACTCCATCCCAAACGCACTAAAAAGTTGAGTAAGGTCTCAGGCAAAAACCCTTGGCGCTCATAATCCATCACATCCGTTGCACCATCGCGTTTGGAGAGTTTTTTGCCATCTGGATTGAGAATCATAGGCACATGAAAGAACTTTGGTACGGTAAATCCAAAAGCATTGTAAATCACAATCTGTTTAGGTGTGTTGGAAAGGTGGTCATCGCCTCTAATAACATCCGTGACACCCATAAGCGCATCATCAATGGTAACGACAAAATTATACGTGGGTGTTCCATCACTGCGTGCGATAATAAAATCATCTAACATGTCGCTTGCATTAAAGACGACTTCACCTTTGATACCATCATGAAGTGTGATAGTTCCATCCAATGGTGCTTTGATACGAACAACAGGCTCAATTCCTTGGGGTGGTATTCCCGTAAAATCACGGTATCTGCCATCATATCGCGGACGTTCTTTATTTGCCATCTGACTTTCACGCAAAGCATCTAATTCTTCTTTGCTCATGTAACATTTATACGCTTTACCCTCGTCAAGAAGTTGTTGCACATAACGTTTATATAGTTCAAAACGATTAGATTGATAGACGATTTCTCCATCATGTGCCAATCCTACCCATTTAAAAGCATCGACAATCGCATTTGCTGCTTCTTGTGAATTACGTGCTAAGTCTGTATCTTCGATACGAAGTAAAAATGTCCCTTTATTTTTTCGTGCCCATAAGTAGCAATACAAGGCCGTTCTTAAGCCTCCAATATGCAAATACCCCGTAGGGCTTGGGGCAAAGCGTGTTACAACCATTCTAAAAACCCTTGTTATATGATAAAGTTATGTCTAAATTATGTATCATTTTGTTACGTTCATATTGAAAGTTGAGTGATACGAGCCGAAAAATCGCTTTTTTAATTTTTTTTGCTTAAAAAAATGCTATCATTCGTGGCCTCTATCTTTAGCGCACGTTGGATTATAGAACTATTTTTCTTAAAACAAAGGACTATTTATGACAATAAAATGGAAACTGTTAACTTTTGTAACGTTAAGCCTCACGCTTTTCTTCTCGCCTTTAAATGCCTCTACAGTTGATGGTATTTCATTGATTATTAACAAAGAGCCTATTACCCTTTATGACATCCACAAGTATGCAACACGCTTTAACCTTTCAAAAAAAGAAGCCTTAGATGTCTTAATACGCCAAAAACTAGAAGACTCTGAAATTAAAAAATTAGGTATTAGCGCTGACAGTTTTGAAGTAGATCAATACATTGAGAACTTAGCCATTAGCAACGGTGTGAGTCAATATGAATTTTTAAATCTTATTCGTTCTAAAAATATTGATGTTGCAGAATACAAAGAAGACCTTAGAAGTAAACTTCAACGCGACAAACTTTACAAAAAAATTATCAGTACAAAAATGCAACAAGTTGGAGATAATGAGCTACGTGCGTATTACAATGACAACCTTAATGAATTTTCACAAGCATCTGCGTTTGATGTGACCATCTACAGCAGTGCTGACCAACAAGCCTTACAAGCCATCGCTCAAAATCCTATGAGCGCGGTAGGTGGCGTAGAACTCAAAGAGGCAACATTTGAAACCGCTAAGACAGATCCAAAATTAACCCTTTTACTCAACAAAACAGCTCAAGGTTCTTTTTCTACAATGGTCAAGTCGGATCAAAATTTTGTTTTATTTTTTGTCAAGAAAAAACACAATGTGCAAACAATTGCATTTGAAGATGCAAAAAATTATATTTCAAGTAAGTTGGCTGAGGGAAAAGAGCAAAAAGCCATCGAGGAGTACTTTGAAAAGCTCAAAGCTTCTGCCAATATTCAAGTGGTAAGAGCGCCATAAAACGCTCTTTTTTCTTTACATGTAAAAAGGGGATAAACTTCATTGAGTTGAGTTTATCCCCTTTTTTTATCGCTGTTTAGTAACGTGATAGGTAGTTTGTATCAAATCTGTTTTCGATAAAATCCGTATTGTCCATCATACCCAAATGAAAATCTCGAACGGTTTTAATCCCTTCGATTTGTAATTCACTCAAAGCTTGTTTCATCTTCGCAATGGCTCTGGTTCTATCTTCACCCCAAACAATCAATTTTCCAATCATAGAGTCATAATGTGGAGGCACAGAATATCCTTGATACGCATGTGAATCCATACGCACATTTCGACCACCAGGAATGATGTACTTGGTAATTTTACCAGGACTTGGGATAAACTTTACAGGGTCTTCCGCGGTGATACGACACTCAATAGAATGTCCTTTAAAGCTTAGTGCATTTTGGTCAAAGAGTTTTTCACCCTCAGCCACACGAATCATCCACTCGATGATATCAATACCACTAACCATTTCAGAAACACAATGCTCGACTTGAAGACGTGTGTTCATCTCCATAAAGTAAAAATTCTTATCCGCATCCAGCAAGAACTCAAACGTACCTGCATTTTCATAGCCGATGTGTTTGGTTGCTTTTACGGCTAC
>JAGOZL010000032.1 GCA_018058685.1 Sulfurospirillum sp. | reverse complement strand
ATCTTTTCATTAGGTGGGATTGCTTTAGCACTTGGTATGCTCGTTGTGGCAAAAGGGTATGAGAAGATGATGCATCTTCTTCCCTTTTACCGCATTACTGTAGCGGTTGAGTGCATAGCTCTTGGTATTGTCATCAGTTTTTTACTTTTTGAATACCATTATGCCAATGCGTTATTTATCTATGCATCGTATCAACTGACATTTGTCTTTGGAAATTATCTGGTGCGTATGGAAACACTGTTGCTCAAACGCACCACGTTGCTCTCTTTTGCGGATGTTTTAAAACAAAAAGGGTATCTTGTAGGTATGGTGCTCTCGTATGCGTTTTATAAAGCACTAGAGTTTTTAGGAACAAGCGATAAACAACTGCAAGTTTATTATTTACATGTAAGCCTTTTATTGCTTCAAATGGTAATTCTTTTTCTTGTTTTTAAGGCTTTTAAAAGAAGCTAAATGTATTTTGCTTCTTTCCTCTTTGCATTTAGCTACAATAGTCACTCAAATATAACAATTTAAGGAAACTCCTATGAGTGAGGTTGGCATCGCATTTGAAGTGATTATAGGCATCATTCTTTTACTGCTCATCAATCAGTATGTGTACGACAAATACATACAGCGTAAATCATCATTACTGATTAACTATCCAGTTATTGCTAGGATGCGTTATTTGTTTGAACTCTTACGCGAACCGTTGCGTCAGTACTTTGGGGAAGAGACCTTTTACGAGTCTCGTGACAAAGTAGACTGGGTTTATAAAGCGGCTAAAAATGACTCTTTGTTTTTATCGTTTTCGGTTTCTGAGCCTTTTAATAAAAGTCGTTTTATCATCAACAATGCCAATCGTGTTTTAAACGATGATGAGGTGAGTCATGATTTTTCAAAGGTGATTGGGAAAACCTGTCAAAAGCCTTACACCACACCTTCTGTTATTGTACGTTCTGCGATGAGTGATGGAGCACTTAGCCCTGAGGCTACACGCGCGTTTGCGATGGGTGCGCTTAATGGAAAATTTCCTATCAACACAGGAGAGGGTGGACTAACCTCAAACTATTTTTTCACGCACAGACCTTATAATGAGCGCAAAGCGTATTTACAATGTATCGAAGGTTCTTCATTACATAAGATGTTATATCGTGTTGTGCGAAAACTTTTCAATGGTGCAGTTGCTGCGCGCATGTATCGACAACTTGCCCTTAAAGAGATTAAAGCCAAAGACAGTTATATCTTAGATAATGAGAGTTTACTTTTGTACCGTATCAACTGGGACGCCCCTTTGGAAGTTTTCCCAAAAGAAGTGCCTGAGGATATTCCCGATATTGTCTTGCAAATTGGCTCAGGACTTTACGGTGTGCGCAAAGAAGATCGTACCTTTGATCCTGTGCGTTATGAAAAAGTGATGCGGTTTTGTAAAATGAGTGAAGTGAAAATCGCTCAAGGGGCAAAACAGACGGGTGGAAAAATCGTTGGGGAAAAAGTAACGGAGGATATTGCCTATTACCGTGGTGTTGAGCCGTGGAAAGATTTGATGAGCCCCAATCGTTTTCCGTATGCTAATTCCACCGAAGAGCTTTTAGAGTTTATCTCCCAATTAAAAACAATTTCTCAAAAGCCAGTGGGTGTAAAAATCGTCATCTCTAACGCTGACCAAGTCGATGAGCTCATCGGTGCTATGAAAGAGCGTTTTGCTAAGGGATTGAGTGTTCCTGATTTTATTACGGTGGATGGAGGCGATGGTGGAAGTGCCACAGCACCTCTTGAACTGATGGAAGGTGTAGGACTTAGTTTGATTAATGCGCTGTATTTGCTTGATTTTTACCTTAGAATGCACCGTTTGCGTGAGCATATTCAGATTATTGGCAGTGGAAAGCTTTTAACGCCAGATGATATCGCCATTGCTTTATGTATGGGGGCTGATATGGTAGGCATTGCGAGGGGATTTATGATGAGCGGAGGGTGTATCAGAGCGCGTCACTGTTCAGGAGCCAATGGTAAAAAATGCCCTGTTGGGATGGCAACGCAAGATAAGAAAAAACGACTCTCATACCTTGTCATTCAAAAATCGCAACACATTGCCAATTATCATACCCAGCTTAAAAAAGGGTTGTGTACCATTATGGCAGTGATGGGGATTGAACATATTTCAAAGATGTCACGCAATAAACTCTCTTACCGCGATGAAAGAGGTGAGCTCTTTTTTGATGTAGACCTTTACTACCAGAACAAAATACATATTAGTTAAATAATACTTTTAAAAAGAGGAGAAGTTATTTTTCCTCTTTTTAGTTGTTTCTTTCTCTTTCAACAACACTTTTAAGATATAATTTTTCATGGAGCATACAAAATTGCATTTGAAGGAAGAGAGCTTGAGAAGAGAAGAAAATACGCTGTTTCATATGTTTATCAATACGTACGAAAATCATAAATTACAAAAGGCTTTTATTTATCGTTTAGCAGAGCAAGAGTTTGAAGTCAGCTATGCAAAACTGTTTGATGATGTTTTGGTTTTGGCACGTGCTTTTAGGGCAAAAAAGATTGAAAAAGGCTCTAAAGTCATGTTCTTATGTGACAATCGCTATGAGTGGATGGTGACGGATTTAGCGCTTATTTCCATAGGTGCGATTAGTATTCCACGTGGGTGTGATACCCCAACCCTTGAATTAGAATTTATTCTTAATCACTCGGAAGCGGATTTTTTAATTGTTGAAAATGAATCAATGTATGAGCGACATGAAAGTATGTTAAGCACATGTTCACTCAAAGCTATTTTTATCTTAGAAGCACCCAAAGTTCACTCCTTTTTAAGCAATATCTATTCGTACAATGACCTTTTAAAAGACAGAACCATCAGCGATGAGGAGATAAAAGCCTTTATCTCAGGTAAAGAGTTTTTGGATGAGGAAGATATTTTTACCTTGATTTATACCTCTGGCACAACGGGCACGCCCAAAGGGGTGATTTTAACCCATAAAAACATCATGTATAACGTTCGTGAACTTCCTTTTCTTATTGCGCTTGAGAGCAGTGATTTGTGGGTTTCTATCCTTCCTTCATGGCATATTTTTGAAAGGGCGGCTGAGTATTTGGCTCTCTCAAAAGGATGTTGTACGGTTTATTCGACGATTAAAACTTTTGCAAGTGATTTGGAGCAGTATAAACCTACCTTGGTTGCAACCGTTCCTAGACTTTGGGAGTCGATGTACACCAAAATTAATACCGCTTTAGAAAAAAAAGATGCAAAAAAAGCCAAAATCTTCAAAAAACTAGTCGCTATCTCTGCGGCGTATAACTATAATCTTCGGGTTTTAAAAGAGGAACTTCCTGTATTTGAATCGCGTTCTTTTATCTTTACATGTAAAGATAAACTTATAGCTTCGTTAAAATTATTAGCCCTTTATCCGCTTAATGCTTTTGCTAAAAAGAAACTGACTTTAGTGCAAGAAAAGTTTGGCGGAAGATTGCGTTTGGCCATTAGTGGAGGTGGGGCATTGCCTGATTTTTTAGATGCTTGGATTGATGCGATTGGTATTCGCATCGTCAATGCGTATGGTATGACAGAGTGCGCTCCAGCGATTTGTGGGCGAGCGCTCAACTGCAATACGTTTTCGACCATTGGTTTACCTGTTAAGGAGACTATTTTAAAAATCGTGAATAAAGAGGGTGACCAAGTAGGCGCAGGGGTAGTGGGCGAGATATGGGTTAAAGGCGAGCAAGTCACGAAAGGGTATTATAAAAATCCTGATGAAAATACAAAAAGCTTTAGCAGTGATGGGTTTTTTAAGACGGGTGATTTGGGTAAGCTCACGCTTAAAGGTGAGTTGGTCATCACGGGGCGTTCAAAAGAGATTATTGTTTTAGCCAGTGGTGAAAATGTCGATCCAAGTCGCATCGAATCGACCATTTCCATGTTGCCTTTTATCACGGATGCTATTTTGGTAGGACATACTAAAAAAGGCTTAGGTGCGCTCATCGTGCCTGATTTTGAAAAGCTCAAAGAGTATGTGGCTCAAAACTTCAATAAAGTTGTTCATAATATTGAACAAGTGATGGAAGACAAGCACATCGTCTCTAAGCTAAAAAGCGAAATGAATGATTTGTTGCATCATAAAAGCGGGTTTAAACCGTTTGAAAAACTACAAAATATCCATTTTTTAGAGCAAGAGTTTAAAGCAGGTGAAGAGCTCACAAATACGTTAAAAAAGAAGCGTCATGTCATAGAAAAAAAGTATAAAGAGGTTATTGATAAGTTTATACATTAAGTTTTTTTGAGACTCTTTAACATCATCGTGTAGAAAGGCAAAATATGGCAAAGGTCATATGTTATGGCGGAGCAGGCATGGTAACAGGTTCGTGTCATCTTTTTGAGGTCAATTCGGTTAAAATCTTGATTGATTGTGGGATGATACAAGGCGCTTCTTGGCAAGATAACTATGAGCCTTTTGGCTTTGAGCCCTCACGTATTGATTATCTCATCTTAACCCATGCGCATAACGACCATATCGGGCGTGTTCCAAAACTTATTAAAGAGGGCTTTAAAGGCGAGATTATTGCGACAGAAGCTACACTTGATATTGCGTATATTATGTTGTTAGATAGTGCAATGTTGCTTCAAGAAGAGTATGAGACGCAAATACGAAAAGCACTTAGACGTGGGGAAGAGGCGTTGGTAAAAGAGCCTTTATACACCAAAGAGCATGTAGAAGCGCTTTTTACATGTAAATTGCGTAAAGTCTCTTATGAAACATGTATTGAATTAGCGCCGTTTTTAAATATTTGTTTGCATAATGCAGGGCATATTTTGGGCAGTTCTTTTGTGGATATTCATTATGAAGAAGAGGGTGTCAAAAAAAATGTTGTCTTTTCAGGTGATATTGGCAGTAAAAACCGCCTCTTACTCAATGAACTAAGTACCCTTGAGCGTGCTGATACGCTTTTTGTTGAATCAACCTATGGTGATAGAGAACATCGCGCGTTAGATGAGAGTATTGCGGAGTTTAAAAGTGCTATCGTGCAAACACTTAAAGATGGCGGCAATGTTGTTATTCCTTCATTTGCATTAGAGCGAACACAAGAGATTTTGTGGATACTACACCAGATGCACAAAGAGGGACTTTTGGGGCATAGCCATGTTTTTTTAGACTCTCCTCTTGCTATCGAAGCGACGAAACTTTACCACAAATACCCATCCCATCTCAATCAAACCTTAGGCTTACATGTCAATCTTGGCGATGACCCTTTTGATTTTCCACAACTACGCCATACCCCACGAAAAAAAGATTCCATTGAAATCAATGAAATTGACAAAAAAGCAATTATCATTGCAGGCAGTGGAATGTGCACGGGAGGTCGTGTTTTGCATCACCTCAAACAACGTATTTGGAATCCTAAAAATGCCATCATTTTTGTAGGCTTCCAAGTCAAAGGCACATTAGGGCGTGATATCGTTGATGGCGAGAATTACGTGCGTATTTATGGTGAGGATATTAAAGTGCGTGCAAACATTTATACGATTAATGGGCTTTCAGCACATGCCGATCGTAAAGATATGGTTGCTTGGATGAGTACGATGCAAGGGTTGCATCATGTCTATTTGATTCATGGTGAAGTGGATAAAATGGAGATTTTTAAACTTTATATTAAAGAGCGCTTAGAGGCTAAAGTCCATATTGTTAAGCCTAAAGAGGCGATTTATATATAAGATAAAGTAAAAAAAGATTGACATAAAGTAGTATAAAATGGTACACTTGAAACCTTGTAGTTTTCTTTTAAAAATAAAATTTAAGAAAGTTTTTGAATCATGAGACATTTTCTGGAAAAAATTTCGCTACTACAAGCCTTAGTTGGTATGATAGTTTTATCTCTGATTGCACCTCTTCCTATACTTATGGGAACGTATATTTTGAATACATACAGTTCAAAACAAGAGGCCATTCATGAAATAAATGCAAAAAAATTTAACCTTTATTCAGAGGTTTTTTCTGATTCGTTATGGAATTATTATCCCGAATTAGGACAAAAGCTTCTCAATCAACTTACCCTAGAGCCTAATCTCATCTCTATCAATGTGACCGATAGTGAGGGAAAACGTTTTGTCTCATGGGAAAGCAATGCTTCATACCCTTCCTCCGAAGTAGTAACGTTTGAGAAAATTTTAGAAAAAGATGGACGGATTATTGGTTTTTTTGAAATGCATTTTCACAAAATGGGCATCATCGAATCTGTTTTAAAAGATATGACATTGTTTGGTTCAATTTTAGCACTTCAAGCCATTTTTCTTATTATCGTTATCTCTTTTGTCTATACGCATAAAGTTATTCGTCCGATACGACGTTTAGTAGATGATGCAACACAACTTGCCGAACATAAACTTGATAAGCCTTTTTTATGGAATGACCACGATGAAATAGGTGTTTTAGGTGTGGCATTGGATAAAACGCGCATTAAATTAAAAGAGCTTTTTGAAAAACTCAAAGGTGAAAATGAACGTTTAGATGAGAAAGTAAAGCAACGCACCAACGAGCTTGAAAATGCAAGCCGCTACAAATCAGAATTTTTAGCTAATATGAGCCATGAGATACGCACTCCTATGAATGCAATCGTAGGGATGTCGCATCTGATTAGCAAAACAGCACTCAACCCTACACAAGCCAATTACATCCATAAAATTAAAGATGCATCGTCCATTTTACTGCATATCATCAATGATATTTTAGACTTT
This sequence comes from Sulfurospirillum sp., assembly GCA_018058685.1. Classification (GTDB taxonomy): domain Bacteria; phylum Campylobacterota; class Campylobacteria; order Campylobacterales; family Sulfurospirillaceae; genus Sulfurospirillum. The sequence goes on along the minus strand of JAGOZL010000032.1, from coordinate 9,605 downwards.
TCTAAAATCGAAGCAGGTAAGATGGAAGTTGAATCGGTGGCATTTGACTTACATAAAGAGTTGAAAAAAAGTTGTTCTATTTTTTCTGTTTTGGCAAAAGAAAAAGGACTTGGATTTGAATCAAGCTTTGTGCATACCAACCGATTTTTTAGAGGGGATTCGCATAAAATTATGCAAATCGTCAATAATTTTTTAAGCAATGCGATTAAATTTACCACACAAGGTATTATCTTTTTTAATCTTCATGAAGAAAAAGCCCAAAACGAGACGATGCGTTTGATTTTTAGTGTACGTGATACGGGAATGGGAATTTCTAAAGAAAGGCAAGGACTTTTATTTCAAGCGTTTGGGCAATTAGACACTTCGATTACCCGAAAGCACGGTGGAACGGGACTTGGGCTTTACATTTGTACACAACTAGCATCGATGATGGAAGGAGTCATTCGTGTTCAAAGCGAAGAAGGTAGAGGCAGTACGTTTAGTTTAGAGATTAGCTTACCCTTAGCGCAGGCGATGGAACTCCAAAAAGAAGAAAATACAAACCAATTCAATCCTTTACATATTTTACTTATTACTGATGATAAAACTTTAAAAAATACGCTGTTTGAGTTTATTCGCTCATTTGGGTTTTTTATTACATGTAAACAAAGTCAAGATGTTTTTATAGAAGAATTTGAAGATGTTCAGGAAAGTCCGTATCAGCTTCTCTTGATAGACCAACACCTGACAAAAACAAGTGGTATGAAGCTCTTTGAAACGCTTAAAGCTCGTGTTGGTGAAGAAAGAGTACCATCTGCTATTTTGATGAGTCAAGAAGATGATATTGAGTTAAAAAAAGAGGCTTTAAATGCAGGATTTAGAACGGTTTTAACTAAGCCTATCAACCCTTCCATGCTTTACGATGATATTACCTCTTTTTGTGAAGTGATGACACAACAGCCTTTGTTTGACCCTTCTCGCATTGACCTCTCCGAGAAAAAAATCTTAATCGTTGAAGACAATGAAGTGAACTTAGAAGTGGTCGTTTATCTTCTGAAAGAGACACAGGCGAAGATTGAGGTGGCTCGAAACGGACTTGAAGCGGTTGCTTTTGCTCAAGATAGAGCGTTTGATTTGATTTTGATGGATTTACAGATGCCTTTGATGGATGGGTATGAGGCTACGCGCATTATTCGCAACGAGCTTCAACTTCCCACACCGATTGTTGCCATGACGGCGAATGTGATGGCACACGATATCGAAAAGTGCCTCTCCTCAGGGATGAATTTTCATATCGGAAAGCCTTTTGAAATTGAAGATTTCTATGGAACACTTTTAGAAGCGTTGCATTTAGGTTTAAGTGACGCAAGACCTCGTGGTCATATGAAAAAAGCACAAAAACGTGAACGCTTTGATAAGGACGGCGCGATTAAAAAATTAGGTGGTGCTGAGATTTTGTGGAACAAAACTTTATGCAGTTTTTACGAACAGTATCATAACGCACCCACAACGCTAGCACATCTTATCCACGCAGATAACCTGACAACCTTAATTGATTATGTGCACACAATCAAAGGATTGTGTGGTACGGTAGGAGCCTATATTTTAAGCGATGAAGCCGCCCATTTAGAGTCTTTTCTTAAAGCACACAAAAGCGTTGAAGGCGTTGATATTAAAGCCTTTAATGCGGAACATGAAGTGCTTTTTGCCTCTATAAAATCTATCTATGAAGCGTTACAAGAAAGTTTATCCGCATCATCCCTCTTCATAGATGAAGCATCACTTAACCAAATCAATGAGACATTAGATCTCCTGCACAACGCCATTGAAACTTCTCATATTTCACGAATGAATGCGCTTTTAGATGAGTTATCTGCATTGACAAAAATTCGTGAACATGAGAAGTTTAGCTCCATCGTCTTAGCGTGTAAAATGTTTGATTTTGATGGGGCATTGATGCACGTGCAAACCTTGAAGAAGGAACTTAACCATGGCTAAAGTACTGATTATCGATGATACACCTGAATATATTACCATGCTAACGGCGTTGTTGCCTGAGCATGAAGTTTTTGCTGCGATTGATGGTAAAAAAGGGTTGCAATTAGCAGAGTCTGTTCTGCCAGATATCATTCTTTTAGATATCAATATGCCTTTAATGACAGGGTATGAGGTATGTCGACGTTTAAAATTAATGAAAAAAGTACGTGAAATCCCTGTTGTCTTTTTAACAGCAAATGATGGGAGTGATTTTGAAGAAATTGGGTTTAAAATGGGAGCGGTTGATTATATCGCTAAACCATTTAATGCGACTATTTTAAAAGCACGTGTTAAAACCCATGTGGATCTTTATCAGCTTCGCTCCAATTTGGAACGTCAGGTTGAAAATGCAACAGAGGAGATTCGCAAGCTTAACCATGAGATTACGTATATATCCGCCTCTATCGCAGAGTTGAAATCGAAAGAAACTGGACAACATCTTTTACGCGTGTCAGAATTTTGCTATTTGTTAAGTAAGTTTTTGGGCAGTGATGAAGCAGAGTGTGAAAAGATAAAAATGGCTGCGGTGCTGCATGACATTGGCAAAGTAGGGATTCCTGATGAGATTTTAAATAAACCTGAGAAATTGAATGGGTCTGAGTGGGCTATTATGCAGACACACTCAACATTAGGGTATACCATGCTGTGCGATTCTGAATTTGCATCGATGCGTTTGGCGGCGTTGATAGCGTTAGAGCACCATGAACGTTGGGATGGTAAAGGCTATCCTCATGGAAAAGCAGGTACGGAAATTTCACTGGTAGGGCGAATTTGTGCTATTGCGGACGTGTTTGATTCACTCTTGGATAAACGTGTCTATAAAGAGCCTTGGAAAGAAGAGCAAGTAAAAGAGTATTTTATGCAGATGAGCGGAGAGCAATTTGACCCTGCTTTGTGCGCTATTTTGTTAGAGAATTATGATATGTTCATCTACACATGGAAGTCACTTCAACATAACAGGAAAAGCTAATGAAAACAGTGTTTGTGTTGCTAGGATTATCCCTTGCTTTGGTAGCTCAAACATTTACCGTTTATACAGAACATCTCCCTCCTTTTAATTATCTTGAAAACAATCAAGTGGTTGGAAGTTCAACACAGCTTTTAGAGAAACTGCTGCAAGAACGTGGTCATAAGATAGCTCAAGCTAAAATTAACTTGACTTCATGGGCACGAGGATATCATGAAGTACTTCATACGCCTCATACAATTCTTTATAGCATGGCTCGCACACCAGAGCGAGAACGTCTCTTTAAATGGGTAGGGCCTATCAATACTTTAAGCATTGGTCTGATTGCTAAAAAAAGCTCTCACGTTGCAATTTCTAAGCCAGAATGTTTGCATAATTACACGATTGCGGTTATGCATGATACGGCAGCAGAAAAATTGTTGCTTGAACGTGGGATGAAAGCCGAGAAGTTAGAGCGGTTTTCCAATGTAACATCACAACTTAAAAAATTGCACGAGGGAAGAGTAGATGCTATGGCATTTGGCATCGAAGCGATGTATACTATGCTTGAGAAAGAGGGTATCAACCCTTTGGAATACGAAACTGTTTATATTCTTAGCAAAAGTGAGTTGTATTTTGCCTTCCATAAAGAGACGGATAGTGCCATTATTGAAGAGCTTAATGAAACGTTGAAGTTGATGGGTTATTGATATTTTTAGGCGTTTTTTAAGAGAGTAAGAGTATAGTTTCATTACATGTAAGCGTGCAAAGGAGTTACGATGCAAGTCAATGCAAACGCCATGTCGTCCATCTCGAACTGGATGAACAACAATTCCCATAATGTTGCTAATGTCAATACTGAAAACTTTAGTGCGACACGTACAACCATGAATAATTCAGGAAATGCCGTTGTCGCACAAAGTGCTAAAACACAAAATGGTACAGACCTTTCTAAAGAAATGAGTGACCAAATCGTGATAGACAAAAGTTTTGAAGCTAACGCTCAGAGTATCAAAACAAAAGATGATATGATAGGTTCACTCCTCGATCTCTCCGTTTAGAGAATTAACATCGCATCGCCGTAGGAGAAAAATCGATACTTCTCCTTTACGGCTTCTTCGTACAACTCCAATGTTTTTTCAATTCCGACAAAAGAAGCTACTAGCATAATCAACGTTGATTTAGGTAAGTGAAAATTGGTCAAAAGGTGATTGACTCTTTGTGGGAGATTGCATGGGTGTAAAAAAAGATTACAGTGTCCTTCTTTTTCTTTACTTCTTACATAATACTCAACTGTGCGTGTCACCGTTGTCCCTACGGCTAAAAGAGGCTTTTCCGAATCAATACATTTACATGTAAATTCTGGAATACGATAAATCTCAGCATGCATAACATGCTCTTTGATATGTTCTGCTTCTACGGGTTTAAAGGTTCCTGCTCCGACATGAAGGGTTAAAAAATGAGTCTCATAGCGTATTTTAAGTTCTTCAAACATGGATGGCGTAAAGTGTAACGATGCCGTAGGTGCTGCAACAGCTCCTTGTTTATCGGCAAACACACTTTGATAATCCACACTGTCTTCTTTCGTATCTTCGCGTTTGATATACGGAGGTAAAGGAATATGCCCAATATCTTCTAAAATATCAAAGAGTTTTGTGGTGTGAATAGGTGCGTGATTATGAAAAAAAGCTAAAGTGCGCATGCCATCATCGTGAAGCCTTATGACAGTTGCCGATAAGCCTTGTTCAAAAAAAAGAGATGTTCCTTCTTTGACTTTTCCTCTTATATACGCGGTGTAAAGATTGTCTTGGAGAGGTGTATTTAAAAGGATTTCTATCTCTCCACCGCTCTCTTTCTTTCCAAAGAGTCTTGCTTTAATGACTTTTGTATCGTTAAGTACGATAGCCGTTTGGGAAGGAATAAAATCAAACAGATGCTTAAAAAGAGTGTGCGTTAAGGTTTGTGTTTGTCTATCGTACACCAAAAGCCTCGCCTCATCTCTAGGTTCTATTGGATGCGTGGCGATAAGCTCTGGTGGTAAATGATAGTCGTATGTTGATTTTAAAAGAGGGTCTATGGTCTTAATCCTCGTGTCTTTCTTCTTCTTTTTCTAAAATATCATCGCTTGCATCTTCTGTCTCTTCTGGGGGAATATACGGATTAACCGCTTTTGCGACTAAAATAGAGATACCGTAAAGAAAAATCAAAGGGGCTGCCATCAAAAATTGAGAAAGAACATCAGGAGGCGTTAGCATCGCGGCAACGACAAAGATAATAACGATAGCGTAGCGAAAAAAATCTTTGAGTGCTTTATCATCGACTAGACCTAGTTTAGCAAAAAAGAAGATAATCACAGGAAGTTCAAAAGAAAGACCAAAACCAACAAGAATTTTTGTAAAAAAGCCAACATATTCACCAATGCTAGGAAGAGCCGTAAAGAGTGCACTACCAAAAGCAATCAAAAATGCAAAGGCTAAAGGAACAACCACATAGTAGCAAAAGGAAGCTCCCATTAAAAACATAAGGGTTGCGGCGCTGACAAAAGGAATGACCAAACGTTTTTCATTGTCATAAAGCCCAGGTGCTACAAAAAGCCAAAATTGCCAAAAAACAACAGGTAACGCACAAACAAACCCTGCAAAAAAGGCTACTTTCATAGCTGTAAAGAAAGGCTCTTGAACACCTGTAAAGATGACATTGCTTCCCTCAGGTAAGACTTCTTTTAAAGGAGCAATCATCCATCCTAGGATAGGTTGCCAAAATGAAAAACAGATAATAAACATAAGAATGATAACAGATAAAGAGACAGAGAGGCGTTTTCTGAGTTCGACTAAATGAGGTTTTAATTCATCAAACATGCGCTTTTTCCTCTTTTTTACTCTCGTCTTTAATGTTTTCTTGTGTTAGTGCGGTAGGAGGAGGTGCGTTTTGTTCATCCAAAGTATAACTTCGTTCACTTGAAAAAGGTGTGACACTTTCTTTAACACTGTTTTCAATTTCTTTGAGAGAATCGTTAACACTAGCTGTTGTTTTTTTAATCTCTTCAAGCTCATCAAAGGTAATAACTTTACGTGCGCTCGTTGCGGCTTCTTCAAGTTTTTTCTTATAAGTCAGAGCCTCTTCTTTGAGCTCTTGGATTTTCATCTCTTGCTCAAATGTACTTTTGACATCGTTTACACTGTTTTTGACTGTTTTAAAAAATTTAGCCATTTTAACCATGGCTTCAGGAAGTTTATCGGGACCTAAAAACAAGATAGCAATAATAGCAATAACGAGAATTTCACTAAAGCCCATACCAAACATAAGACGACCGCCTCGCGTTTTAAAAATTTAAGCCCAAACTATAGCTCAAATTTCATCAAACTAAGATAAATATCTTTAAGTATAGAGTATAATGGCTTTAAACCTAAATAAAGCAAAGGCAGAACGTATGCGTATTTTGAAAGAGACTTTGCGTATCGTGTTGGTCTATTTTATTTTTTCGGTTCTTTGGATTCTTTTTTCAGATGCGCTATTAGAATATTTTATTGATAATGTAAAAATGCTCACTCTTATCCAAACATATAAAGGACTTTTTTTTGTTACGGTAACGTCGTTATTATTATTTGTTCTCATTCGCAGACATATGCAACAACTCTATCTTGCACAAGAAAAGCTTCAAGAAAATCAACAACGTTTAGAATATGTTATTCAAGGTGCTAATTTAGGGTATTGGGATTGGGATTATGTGAGTAATAAACAGTGGGTTAATGATACATGGTTACAATTTTTGGGTCTTGAAAGAGCTGATATTAAAGAAGAAGTAACCGATTGGTCAGATGCAATTCATCCTGATGATAAACATATAGCGCAAAAAGCAATACAGTTTACCATTAAGTATGGACATCCTTATGTCATAGAATTTCGGATGCGCCATAAGAAAGGGCATTGGGTATGGATAGAAGGCTCAGGTGCCGTTGTTAAATGGGATGGAGGGAGCAAAAAACCTTTAAGGCTTGCAGGAACGCACCGCGATATTAGTGAGCGTAAAAAATCACAAGAAGAGATAACATTTTTAGCGCTTAATGACCCATTAACCAAGCTTCCCAATCGTTATTTTCTCAAACAACATTTGGTCAAAGTTTTAGAAGAGAGAGAAAAAAATGCATTTTTATTTCTTGATTTAGACTTTTTTAAAAACATCAATGATCTTTATGGGCATTCTGTGGGAGATATTGTTATTCAAGAAGCTGCGGAGCGTTTTAAAGCTTGTATTGCAAAGCATGAGTTTATCTCACGAGTGGGTGGAGATGAATTTGTTATTGTAACAACGAGTTCACAATGTGTTATTTTATCGGAGCGTTTGATTCAAAGTTTGTATGCACCTTTTAATATTAATAACGAACAATTTACTTTGGGTGTGAGTATAGGTATTGCTATTGCGCCTCAAGATGGTGAAAATTTTGAAGAGCTTTTTAAAAATGCTGATACTGCAATGTATGTTGCTAAAAGTAGCGGTAAAAATCGTTATGCATTTTATACGCCTAGCATGACCGATGAAATTCTCTCAACAACATTGCTAGATAAAGAGATAAAACAAGGTATTGAAGAAGAACAGTTTGTTCTCTATTATCAACCTCTTGTAGACCTTTCAAGCGATGAGATTACCGGTGTAGAGGTTTTAGTCAGATGGGAGCATCCTGAAAAAGGGTTGATTTTTCCTAATGAGTTTATCCCTCGTGCAGAAGAGACGCATTTAATTATTCCTTTAGGAGAATTGATTTTACAAAAAGCATTTAAACAGCTTATAGAATGGAAAGAAAAAGGTATTTTTAAAGGAATTATGGCAGTTAATATCTCAAGTGTGCAGATTGAACAAGAAGAGTTTATCGAAAAAATTGAAGCTTTGTGTAGAACCCTTAACGTTGATACGTCAAAAGTTGAATTAGAAGTAACAGAGAGTTTTATTATGAAAAACCCTAAAAAATCAGCACAAACCCTTCAAAAACTTGAAAATCTAGGTTTTAATATTGCTGTTGATGATTTTGGAACGGGTTATTCTTCTTTAAGTTATCTCAAAACGTTTCCTATTCATAAACTCAAAATTGATCGCTCTTTTATTCAAGATTTGCCGAATGATAAAGATGACAGAGCTATTGTCCGTGCGATCATCTCATTGGCTAAAAATCTAGAGCTTGAAGTGTTGGCTGAGGGTGTTGAAACGAATGAACAAAAAGAATTTTTAATTGAAAATTGGTGTGACAGTGCACAAGGCTATCTCTTTGCAAAGCCGATGAGTACTCAAAACTTCGAAGCCTTTATCCATGAAAACTAACTTTTAGCTCCTTTTTTGTAAAATTAGCACATTTTATACCATCACAATAGGGCAAAACTTCATGGAAAATTTAGACGCAGTGTTAAAAAAACATAAGATTTCAAAAGACGAATATGCCAATATTCTAAGCATCCTTGGTCGTGAACCTAATATGCTAGAAATTGGTATTTTTTCAGCGATGTGGAGTGAGCACTGCTCGTACAAATCCTCTAAAAAATATCTCAATGGTTTCCCCACAAAAGCACCATGGGTGATTCAAGGACCGGGTGAAAATGCAGGTGTCATAGACGTGGGTGATGGCATGGCAGCTGTTTTTAAAATGGAATCACACAACCACCCAAGCTTTATCGAACCGTACCAAGGTGCGGCAACGGGAGTGGGCGGTATTTTAAGAGATGTTTTTACGATGGGTGCACGTCCCGTTGCTAACATGAACTCGCTTCGCTTTGGAAATGTGACCAATAACGATGACGTATCGCATCATCAACGCTATTTGGTGAGAGGTGTTGTTGCGGGTATTGGCGATTATGGTAACTGTATGGGGGTTCCAACCATTGGCGGTGAAACCTTTTTTGATGAGAGTTACAATGGCAATATCTTAGTCAATGCGTTTACCTTAGGTCTTGCAAAAACTGATGAGATTTTTTACGGGCGAGCGGAAGGCATTGGCAATCCAGTCGTCTATGTCGGTTCAAAAACAGGCCGTGATGGTCTTGGAGGGGCAGTTATGGCGAGTGATAGCTTTACCGAAGCCAATAAAAGCTTACGCCCAACCGTACAAGTGGGTGACCCATTTGCGGAAAAACTTTTACTTGAAGCATGTTTAGAGCTCTTTAAAACCGACTACATCGTAGGTATTCAAGACATGGGAGCGGCTGGTCTTACATCAAGCTCTTTTGAGATGGCAGGACGCAGTGGTAGCGGGATGATTATGCATTTAGACCGTGTTCCAGCCCGTGAACAAGGCATGCAACCCTTTGAATTTATGCTAAGTGAGTCGCAAGAGCGTATGCTTATTTGTGCGAAAAAAGGGTATGAAGATAAAGTGGTTGATATCTTTAGAAAATGGGACTTAAACGCTGAAATCATCGGCGAAGTGACTAACACAGGTCACATGGAACTCTTCTGGCATGGTGAAAAAGTGGCCGATATGCCTGTTCAGCCGGTGAGCGAACAAGCACCGATTTACGATAGACCTGTTAAAGAGCCAAGCTATTTAGCCACCATTAAGAACACGACAATTAATGATTTTGCAAAAGTAGATAATCAAAGCGCGTTTGAGACACTTATCAACTCGGTTGAAGTGAGTGATAAATCATGGATTTTTGA
>JAGOZL010000101.1 GCA_018058685.1 Sulfurospirillum sp. | reverse complement strand
TTGATATGATGAACAATTGAAAAATAAGCAGCTAAATCTACCAACGTTTGTGCGTTTATCGTCATTATTATCCTTTTATAGGGCTCATTGTAAAGAGTGGTTTTTAAATATCCGCTGAATATTTTTTAAGAATTATTATCACTTTTTAAAGGCTAAGCGTGAAGAGTTTGCCATGATGCCCACCGTATGCCCGATATGAATCGCCCCTGCAGCAATCGGCGAGAGAAGCCCAAGCCCTGCAAGCCCAACACCTGCGAGGTTTGTACCTGTGCCTAACCAATAATTTTGAGAGATAACATGTAAACTTTTTTGGCTCAAATCGTAGAGATTCAAAATGTCCATTGGGTCACTTTTAGTAACAGCAATATTTGAAATCTCAATCGCCGCTTCGCTTCCACCGCTCGCAAACGAGATAGCCACGTCAGCTCTGCTCATCGCAATCGTATCGTTAATGCCATCTCCTACCATCACAACGTTTTGATACTTCGTTTTCAAAGCATCAATCACATCCGCTTTGCCTTCAGGCATCACATTGGCATAGACTTCATTGAAGCCATATTCTTGTGCAAAAGCGTTGGCAACTTTCTCCTCATCCCCGCTTAAAAGCACAAGGTGTTTCACGCCTCGTTCAACAAGCCCCTCCAACATCTCTTTTGTCCCTGCTCTTACTTCGTGTTCAAACGCAAAGGCTCCTAAGATTTTTTGGTCTAAACTGACATAAACGATGGTTCGACCTTTTTCGAGATGTTCCTTGGCAAAAGACTCAAATGGCTTGATGGAGAGCTTGTGGTGTCTGAGCAATGTTTTATTACCCACCAACACCATCGCCCATTCTGCGTGTAGTTTTACCCCAAGTCCTGGGAGGATTTCTGCGTGTTCATCTTCTTTACATGTAAAACCTAACGTCCTTCCTTTTTCAACGATGGAACGCGCGATAGGATGGGTGTTTCGATACTCTGCAAGCATGGCGTATTCGAACAACATCTCTTCACTCACATGCGGCGATAAGTGCATATCTACGATGACAGGCTTTCCTGTGGTCAGTGTGCCTGTTTTATCAAAACAAAACACCTCACTTTGAGCCACTTTCTCAAGATATTCGCCTCCTTTGATTAAGATACCTTGCTTCGCCCCTCGCGCAATTCCAGCACTTATAGCCGTACTCGCCGCTAAAACCGTCGCACACGGACATGACATCACAATCATCACCGAAAAAGCCCTCGTAAAAGAGCCTGTCAAAAGATAGGTCGCGGCCGTTAGGACCGTGCCTAATTTTAAAAGCTTTGCCGCCAATCTATCTGCCGCAAGCTCGCTTGGAGATTTTTCCAGTAAAGAATTTTCAACCTTAGAGATGATGCGAGCCAGGTAGGTTTGAGCACCCGTAGCACTGACTTTGATATAAATGCGCCCTTTGTGCACGATGGTATTAGCATAAACATCATCACCTATTTGCTTGAAAGCTGGCTCACTGCGTCCATTTATCGTGGCTTCATCAATCTCCGCTTTTCCCTCCACAATGACACCATCGACAGGAATTTTCTCACCGCTTCGTGAAACCACAATATCCCCGATGCTCACCGCGTCTAAGTCTACTTCCATTTCTACATCATCGATTAAAATATACACTTTTTTCACATCTAGGCAGAGCAAGTTGTGAATCTCTTTTTTAGAACGTTCCGCCGTATACTCTTCTAAAAGCATTCCACCGCGTAAGATATAAATAATCTCAAATGCCGCAACCGCTTCACCGCCAAAAATAGCTCCTAAGAGTGAAAATCCCATAAAGGTTTTGAGGCTAAAGCGCTTGTTTTTTACATCATCCCATGCTTCTTTGAGCAAAGGAAGTGCCGCGAAAAACGCAATGGCAGCTGTGAGTGAAAAAGGAGTCGATACCACAGCGACACTCAAAAGAGTCTCTTTCACCACCAAATACAGAGCATAGCCTGAGAGTACACCAAAGGTGATGAGCTTTTCTTTCCAACGCTTTGGCGTGGCATGAGCGACATCACAGCTTGAACAACTTTTACATGTAACGCAATACCCCTCTTCTTTTACCTCTGGAACCAAAAGCGATAAAGAAGCGTGTTGATGTAAAACAAAGAGAATTTTTTCAAGTGTTGTAAAGCGATAATCATACACAATGACTAATGAGTGGCACGAGGTGTTAAGCCTTAAAGAGCATGAAAGTGTGGAGAGAATTTTTTCAAGAGAAGGTAAATTGCTATGCGTAAAATAACGTGATGTTAATCTAACTCGTCCTTGGATATCGCTTTTAATACGTATCGTGTGCATCTTGGCACTCCTGACACAAACCATACAACACCATCGTATGCCCAAGCCCTGTGAAGTTGTATTTTTCCAACACTTCGGCTTGTTTTTTTTCAATCTCTTCGCTGTGAAATTGAATCACTTTGCCACACTTGGTACACATCAAATGGTCGTAATGCAACATGGAAGTGAGTTTATATTTTTTCGTTTTCCCAGGATAGGTCAGAAAAATGGTGACAATATTTATCGCTTCGAGCGTTGAGAGGATTTTATAGACAGAGGGCAGACTGATTTTGATTTGGTAGCTCTCACGAATGCGAAAAGCGACCTCCTCGGCACTTAAATACTCTTTGGCAAAAAACAAAACTTTGATGAGAGACTTTTTACGTACCGATTCACGCAATCCAATATTTTTAGAATGTTTTTGAAAATTTCTGTAAAACTCTTCAAAGAGCTTTGCAGAAGCTTTTGGGTCATCCATCACCTCATCATCGTACATCAAAATCTTCTCCTTAAAAATCAAGAAGTGCGTTACGCACTTCTTGGGTTAGACATTAAAATTTATATTCAAGGGCTACTTTAATAGCATCGTAACTATCGCCATTGGTAGCGTCATTGTTTTTAACATTGGCATAAATCAAAGAAGCTTCTAGGTTAGTATAGACTTCATACCCCATAGAAAGACTCAGCTCTTTTTCTTTAAACTTTGCTCCCGCATCTTCATACGATGTTTCACTGTAAATTGCACCCAACGTCATGCCTTCAATCTCATAAGAAGCTGTGATATAAGGTGTTTTGGCATTGGTTGAGAGTGCGTAATTACCCTCTTCAAATGGCATCTGATCACCAAAGCTCTCAAGCGCTGCTGTGCCATCTTTATCCGTTTTGACATAGCCTAAAGCCAGTGTTGCACCCATGAGCTCCACACTTTGTTCTGCACGCATAACGTAACCATCAGGTGTTCCTACCACGTCGCTTTTACCTTGCGTATAGGCGAACATCGTGCTTGTTTTCAACTCTTCTTCAAGCTCAAACGATAATGTCGCTTTGATACCAGGTGCGCTGAACATGTTTTGCGCATGGTAATAATAAGGGTTGATTTCTAACCACTCAACAGGCGTGTATTTAGCATCTAGCATATAAACGCCTTTGTTGCCATTCATGTTTGAAAATTCTGTGATTTCATCACTTCCAACCACCGCTTGTTTTTTAGCCCATGCCAAACTGAGTGTTAAGTTATCAAAATAACCTAGCTCTACCGTTGCACCCTCGATGAAATCCGTCATCCATTCAAAATCAACCTCTTGACGACCTGCAACCGCTTTGATAAGTTCACCCTCTTCGTACGTGATAAAAGCTTGATGAATCATCCCCTTATCAGCAATCGCTCCATCGTAATCACCATCGTTTTTCTCACTAAGCTTCGTGCTACCCCATGCCCCCATGCCAAGAGATACATTGTAAAAGGGGGCTGTTTCGTAGTTGATAGACGCATTGCCATTACTAAAGCCATCTTTTGCGCCACCTTTGTGATCAAATTGATGTCCGTATAAACCAATATGCCCCTCGGTTGCACCTGATTGAAACGATTTTTCCAAGCTATCCGCTATGAGCGTGCTTCCTCCTAACAGTAGCATCGCCACTACAGACAAACAACTTTTTTTCACGTTTACTCCTTTAGATTAATGTTAAAACTGTGTATGTGATAAAGGCTAATACCCAAGCTGTTGCAAAGGTAAAGAGGACTAAATACGCGGTGTATTTTAAACTCTGTGCCTCTTTTGCAAAAACAACCGTTGCCGCAAGGCATGGAAGATAAATCATAACAAAGACGATAAATGCCATAGCGGATGGAAAGCCAATGTTATTGGCAATAATTTCACGCAAAGAGGTATCTTCTTCGGTGACTTCATCGCCTAGAGCATATAAAACACCCAAGGTTGAGACGATGACCTCTTTTGCTGCCAAACCACTTAAAGTCGCAACACTCATCTTCCAATCAAATCCAAGAGGAGCAAAAATTGGCTCTATCGTCTTGCCAAGCATCCCAAGATACGTATTTTCCATCAATTTTTCATTCATCTCATTTTCTAAGGCAACTTTCGCATCTTCGAGTGGGTCAGATGCTTCTTCACCAGCCTCAGCTACGACTGCTTCTGCCACTTTTTCCTCTGCAAGCTCTTTTGGTGCTTCATCTTGTTGCGCAAAAGTGCTTTCTAAAAGTTCGATTTTAGTAGCGTACTCTTCTTCTATCAAACTGTTTTTAGGGTATGAGCTAATAAACCAAATGAGCATCGAAGCGATAAGAATAAACGTTCCTGCTTTTTTCATGTACATCGCTGATTTTGAATAGACCACGAACCACAACAATTTTAAACTTGGAAGACGATACTTTGGCATCTCCATAACAAATGGCTCATCCTCACCCTTAAACGCTGTCACACGAAGTACTTTAGCCGCAATCAACCCTAAAAGTGCGCCTGAGATATAGATACCAAAGAGCACGTTACCTGCTACATCTTCTTCAAAAAATGCCCCCGCAAATAAAACATACACCGGAAGTCTTGCGCCACAACTCATGAACCCGATGATAAACATCGTGAGCAGTCTGTCTTTTTTGTTTTTTAACGTTCGTGCTGCCATGTATGCAGGAACAGAACATCCAAAACCAGAAACAAGGGGGATAAAGCTTTTACCATGAAGTCCAAACTTATGGAAAAAACCATCGAGTAAAAACGCTGCACGTGCCATATAACCCGTTGTTTCTAAAAGCGCAATGCCTAAAAACAAAATCATGATATTGGGTAAGAACATCACAACGCTACCCACACCGGCGATGACACCATCGACGATGAGTGATTTAAGCGCTTCATTTTGGATATTTTCACCAAAAGTCTCACCGAGCCATCCAAAGCCCTCTTCAATCCATGCCATCGGGATTTCGCCAAGTGTAAAGGTGAGTTGGAAAAGTCCCCACATCAAAAAGATAA
>JAGOZL010000004.1:25299-43062 GCA_018058685.1 Sulfurospirillum sp. | reverse complement strand
GCGACTTCTTGTTTATTTTTCAAGCTATAAGAGTATCCTGTTGGGTTTTGGAAAATAGGAATGGTGTAAAAAAACTTTGGCTGATGCTCTTTAAAAAGATGCTCTAAAACCTCTGTATCAACGCCTTCTGATGTAAGGGGTACTGCTTTAATGTTCGCATCATAAAGATGAAAGAGCCCTAATGCTGCTAAATAGCTTGGGTCTTCTACGATGATGCATTCACTCGCATCCAAAAACGTTTTGCACACCAAGTCTAAACCTTGTTGTGAGCCATTGGTCAGCATAATCTCTTCGTGTGTGGTGTGAAGATACGTTTTTGCAATTTCACGCTTTAATGACTCAACGCCAGAGGCATTGCTGTATTGAAAAAGACGATTGTCTTGGGTTTCAAAAAGTATTTGTGCGTACTTTTGAATGCTTTGTCGTGGAAAAAGTGCCGCATCGGGAAGTCCGCCTGCAAAAGAGATAACATCGCTTTGTGCGGTTAAATCTAAAATGGTACGAGTAAATGAACGAGAAGCAGTGGTAACGCGTTTGGCAAATTTAGTATGCATGATTTATTCCTTGTTTGTAAAGTGGTAGTATAGGGCTTTAGCTGTTGTTTTACCACACAAAAAGAGGGGATATCTTTGTCCATTTGTGCTATAATCCTCGCATGAAACAAAAAAATAGTACTAAAAATGACCACCTTGAACGGGTGAATGACGTTCTTTTTTTAATCCATCTTGATGTGCAAAAGAACTATTTGGTGGAAGAGTTAGCATTACATGTAGCGATGTCACCTTTTCATTTTAACCGTGTTTTTAAAGAAATCGTGGGTGAGAGTATTCATGCTTACATCAAACGTGTTAAGTTAGAGCACAGTGCAAATTTACTCCTTTTTAACCCTGATGCGACGATAACATCGATTTTTCAAGAAGTTGGATTTAGCTCAAACGCCTCTTTTACGCAAGCTTTTAAAGAGCGTTTTGGTGTGACCCCTACGAAGTGGCGTGAAGTCGATGCGGCGAACAGTTCTCCTGATTTTAGCTTTCTTTCAAAACCTTTACATGTAACGATTCAAACCATACCCAGCTCTGAAGTAGCGTATGTAAGACACCGTGGGTATGACCGTAGTATTAAAATGGCATGGCTGAAGCTTCAAGATTTTGCACATCGACAGAAAATTGATTTTTTTGAGCAGAAAATGATAGCCTTGCACCACAGCAATCCTCGCTTTGTCCAATCAAGCGAATGCCATTATGTAGCCTGTTTAGAGCTTCCAAAAGGAAGAAAGTTCTTTAGGCAAGGGGAAGTTGGCATTATGAAAATTCCACAAACCTTTTGTGCGGTTTTCTCGCTAGAAGGGGTTTATGGCGATTTGAAACGCTATATGGACGTTATTTACCATCAGTGGTTACCTCAGAGTGTGTACGAAAAAGTCTCGCTTCCTTCGTTTGCAATTTACGAACAAAACCATTTTATTCACCCTGATGAACGCTTTAAATTACAGTTTTGCATTCCCATTCGGTTTAAATAATATTTTTCCTCATTAGTTGTACACTTTAAGGGATAGAAAAAGAAAGCAAAGTTACAATGGTGTTACAATATCAAATTAGGCTAAGGAGTGTTTGCCATGGAAGTATTATCATTGATTGTTCCTTTAGGCGTTGTTCTAAGCGTTACCTCTTTTTTGTTTTTTGAAAAAAGAGCGATTCAGTCCAATAAACTCAAAGAATCTCAAGGGCTTCCTCCTCCTAGTGTGGGTGATTTTTATGAGAAGTTTAGACGCTACGAAACCATTCCAAACACCATAGGATTTTTCCTCGCAAGTTACGCAATCTCCTTCATATTGGCAACCTTTAAGCATGACCCGACGTATGGATTGATGCATGCGCTCTCGTATATTTTTGTGACGACTTTTATTGGAAGTGTTATTATTTTTGCGTTGAAAATGAAAAAGAATTTATTGGTGCAAGTATTTGCAGGATTTTTATACGGTGCGCCACATATCTTTGCCGCATCGCTGGCATTTTTAACCCGTTACCTTATCTCCTAAGCTTTAAAGCGAGCGGGCAATTTCACCCGTTCGTCTCCTTTGTTTCTTTTTTGTTATAATATGCAAAAAAGAGTCTTTTTATGAAACATAAACCTATTTTTATTACTGCCACAAACACGAATGTTGGGAAAACCTATGCTACGTTAAAACTCATCGAAGATTTGAGTGCACGAGGGTTAAAAGTGGGCGTCATGAAGCCCATTGAAACAGGTGTTGAGGGGACGCCTGCGGATGCTTCAATTTTATTTGAAACCGCGCTTAAATACAACCCTGAACTCTCATCGCTCAAACTCAAAGATATTGTTCCGTATCAATTTGAACTTCCCGCAGCTCCTTATGTAGCAAAAGGTCGAAAACGCGTTAGTGCAGAGCTTCTGGAGAGTGCTTATGCGAAGATAGAAGTGCTTTGTGACATTGTTCTCATAGAAGGTGCAGGTGGACTTTTAGTACCTATTGAAGATGATTTGTACATGTATGATTTTATTCGACTGTTTGGGGCACGAACACTGCTTGTCGGGCATGATAATTTAGGCTGTATCAACGATGTTTTACTCAACCTTCATTTACTTGACGCGTTAGGCGTGGATGATTATGAATGGTGTATTAATTTTAGAGAGAATAAAGAGAACTTTGATAAAACAACTAAACCCTTTTTCCAAAAGCTTTTTGGTCAGGTTCTAAGCTTACAAGAGGATCGCCAAAAAATCATTGATAGCTTGGTACGTGGTTGATTTTTTGGAAAGTCACAGCCAAATTTTGGTACTATTTTTGAAAAATTAAGGAGCTTTATCGTGCGCCATTTGATTAATACTCGGGATTTTTCACTCGAAGAGATAGAAGCACTTTTTGTAAGAGCCAATGAATTTTTAGATGAAAAACCTCGTGATATTCTTCAAAATAAAACGGTGATTACGATTTTCTTTGAAAACTCTACGCGCACACGCAGTAGTTTTGAAATCGCCGCAAAGCGTTTGGGTGCTATGGTGGTAAGCCTTGATGTTTCCAAAAGCTCTTCAAGCAAAGGCGAAACGCTTTTTGACACCGCAGCAAACCTTGATGCTATGGGACCAGATGCAATTGTCGTTCGCCATAAAAGCTCAGGCGTTCCACACATCTTAGCCAATTATGTTAACTGTCCGATTATCAATGGAGGCGATGGCTCTCATGCGCACCCAACGCAAGCGTTACTTGATTTGTTTACTATCAAACGTCATTTTGGTGATATTAAGGGTAAAAAAGTTGCGATTGTGGGGGATATTAAAAATTCTCGTGTTGCCAACAGCAATATCGAGCTTTTAGGACGTGTGGGCATTGAAGTGATTCTTGTCGCCCCGCCTCACTTTTTGCCTCAAACGCATCTTCGCACCTCACATAGCATTGAAGCGATTATTGATGAAGTGGATGTTATTATGAGTTTGCGCACGCAAACAGAACGCCATGCCAACCAGCTGTATGCCTCTTTGAAAGATTATGCTACGGACTTTTGTATTAGCACAAAAATGATGGAAGGACGCGATATTATCGTGCTTCATCCAGGCCCCGTACACCGAAATGTGGATGTGGATGATTGGATGATGAAAGATCCACGTTCTAAAATTTTAGAGCAGGTCAAAAACGGTGTAGCGGTGAGGATGGCAGTATTGGAGAAGCTGATTGCCCACTGAGTTTGCTCTCAAGCTCAATGCCTTTGGAGATGCAAGAGAGCCTTTTTTCTTTGCGATAAACTTTGACCAAACCCATTTTATAGCCGAGCCACTCAAAGAGCTAGACAAAGATATCCTTTATTTTTTAGAGGGCACAACAAATACCACATCCGCCTTTACATGTAAAAAGCCTCACATTAGCCCTAAGGCATGGTTGGATAAACATCGCTATGAAACAGCCTTTGAAGAGGTGATTGAAGGCATAAAATCAGGCGATACTTATCTTCTTAATCTCACATTTCCAACGCCTATTACGTTGGAAGGAAGTTTTGAAGATGTTTTTTATGCCAGTGAAGCCCCATTTAAATGCTGTATCAAAGAAAAGTTTGTCTGTTTTTCTCCGGAGCGTTTTGTTAAAATCGAAAATAATACGATTCGTACGTATCCCATGAAAGGGACGATTGATGCGAGCATTGAAAATGCGAAAGAGCTGATTTTAAACGATGAAAAAGAGATGGCAGAGCATGTGATGGTGGTTGATTTATTGCGCAATGACCTCTCGATGGTTTCTAAAAAGGTGCGTGTTGAGAAGTTTCGTTATGTCGAAAAGTTTAAAGCTGGAGAGAAGGAGCTTTTACAAGTGAGCTCTGAAATTGTCGGAGATTTAGAAGAGCGATGGCATGAAAACATAGGCAATATTATCTCACGCTTATTGCCAGCAGGCTCGATTAGCGGAACGCCTAAGCGAAGTAGCGTGGAGATTATTCATAGGCTTGAGGGGTATGAACGAGGCTATTTTACAGGTATTTTTGGTGTATACGATGGAACTGTTTTAGACAGCGGTGTGATGATACGTTTTTTAGAACAAACGCCACAAGGTGTTGTTTTTAAAAGTGGTGGAGGCATTACGCTTTTAAGTGAAATGCAAAAGGAATACGATGAATTGTGCGCAAAAGTCTATATCCCCGTGCATTGAAACGCTCAAATCGGTTGATGGCAAGATAGGGCATTTAGTATGGCATCAGGCGCGTTTTGACAAAACACGACGTGAGCTTTATGGTGATACATCAAAAATCCTCTTAAGTGCTATACTAGAGCCTCCAAACCAAGGTGAGTACCGTGTTCGCATTGAGTATACCGACACCATTTTAAAGGTGGAGTATTTTCCTTTACATGTAAGAACGTTTGAGCATTTTGCGTTGGTTGAAACAGATATCCACTATGCCTATAAATACGCAAACAGAGAGCATTTAATTGCTTTAAAACCCTCTATTGTCGATGATGTTATCTTTACATGTAAGGGTGAGCTTCGAGATACGAGTATTGCCAATATCGCTTTGTACAGTGATGGGTGTTGGCTCACACCGCAAACGCCTCTTTTAGAGGGAACAACACGGGAACGACTGCTTCGTAGCGGCTTTTTAAAAGGTGCGATTTTGACCACAAAGCATCTTCAAAAAGCATCAAAATTTGCTATAATGAATGCTCTTATAGGATTTAAAATACTTGAAAAACTATCAATTAAAGGATGATAAATTTGAATTGGGATTTAAGCGCACTGTATGAAAATGAAACAGCACTCAATATGGATTTAGAAAATGCGAAAGAGCGCGCAAAAAGCTTTGAGATGGTATGCAAAGGGAAATTTAAAACCTTACATGTAAATGAATTTTTAGAAGCCATCCGTGAGTATGAAGCCATTAATGAGACATTAGGGCGTATTATGACGTATGCTTTTTTAAATTTTGCCACGGATTCTGATAAAGGTGGATTTTACGCAAAGTATCAAAAAGAGTACACAAAAATTGCAGAACATTTGCTTTTTTTTGAACTTGAATTTAATACCCTTCCTAAAGCAAAACAAGAAGAATTTATTGCGACAAGTTCTTCATACCGTTACTATTTAGAGTCATTGATGCTGGAAAAGCCTTATCAGCTTTCTCAAAAAGAAGAGCGTATCATGCTTAAAAAAGAGATGACGTCTGCATCTGCTTTTAGCAGACTTTTTGATGAACATTTTAGCCGTATGAAGTTTAGTTTTATGGGAAAACAGCTTAGCGAAGAAGAGATTTTAAGTAAACTTCAAGACCCCTCGCGCGAAGTGCGAAAAAGTGCCGCAAAATCTTTTACTAAAGGATTAAAACCTCACCAACCCCTTTTAGCCTATATTTTCAATATGATAAAAGCAGATCTCGCTAATGAGTGTGAGCTTCGAGGCTATAAAAATGCAGAACAACCACGACATATTGACAATAAAATCAGCCAAAAAAGTGTGGATGCGTTGATTAAAACGGCTGAGAACAGTTTTCATTTGGTACAGACCTATTACACGCACAAAGCGAAGCTTTTAGGACTTGAAGAGTTGTTTGAATATGACCGTTATGCACCACTGCCCAGTGCTCAGTCGCATTATGATTTTGAAACATCAAAGCACATTGTTTTAGATGCCTTTGCCAAATTTAATTCTAAGTTTCATGAGATAGCATCAAAAGCATTTGATGAAAAATGGATTGATGTGATGCCAAAAGACAAGAAGCGAGGAGGGGCATTTTCACATCCAGCAACGCCTTCGACACATCCTTATGTCCTTTTAAATCATACGAATACCAGACGTGATTTGTTTACACTAGCGCATGAATTAGGGCATGCGATTCATCAGTATCTCTCACGCGATGTGGGTTATCTTGGGAGTGATACGCCTCTTACAACTTCTGAAACAGCCTCTGTATTTGCGGAAATGCTTGTCTTTGATGCGATTAAAGAAAATTTGAGCGTAGAGGAAAAACGCTCGTTGTACGCCAGTAAAATTGAAGATATTTTTTCCACATTGTACCGACAAATCAACTTTACGACTTTTGAAAGATGTGTTCATGCGCATGATGGAGAGGTGGATGTAGCGTCGTTTAATGCTTATTGGATGAAAGAGAGTGAAAAGATGTTTGGAAAAAGCATCACACTGAGCTCTGATTATGCGCTTTGGTGGAGCTATATTCCTCATTTTATCCACTCACCTTTTTATTGCTATGCGTACAGTTATGGACAGCTTTTAGTACTTGCGTTGTATGGGTTATATAAAAAAAGCGATAAAAAAGAGTTTGTCAAAAACTATACAGCTTTTTTAAGTGCAGGGGGCAGTCAAAGTCCAAAAGAGCTTATTGCAACATTTGGGTTTGATATTGACGATGAGGCGTTTTGGGCGTTGGGAATTGGTGAAATAGAGTCTTTACTAAAAGAGTTCAAAGGAATGTGCGATGCTTGAAAATGTGTTAGGAAGTGCAGATTTTAATGCTTTGATGAAAAGACATGCGACAGAGCTGATGGAAATGCTTTTAAAAAAAGGAATCAATTTTTCTCTTCTCACCAATATTGCAGATGTCTCTTTTTCGCCCCCTTTGCCTGAGCATATCAGCAAAGGATTTAAGCCTATAACCATGTTCTTTCTAGCAGGGTATACGTTTGAGAGTACGCAGATTTATAATGGGGTAATTAGTTTTGAAGCGGGATTTGGAAGTGATAATTTTGGATCATTGGTTTCCGTACCCGTAGAGTGTGTGTTGCAAGTGATTATTGAGGAAATCCCCGTGTTCATCAATCTATCCAATCCTCTAAAAAAAGAGGAACCAAAACCTAAAGATAATGGCATCAAACGATCTATGGATGCGTTGATGTCGAACCCTCAAAACAAAAAGCTACTCAAAAACTGATCTTATCCCAGTGTTTTTTGGGATAAGACTTAGACCAACCTTATGATTTAATGCCTTGTTTATGCATGATATAGTTGATTACATTGTCAATTAAAGCATCATGCTTTCGATCTTTTAAATGGCAAAGGTAAAGCATACGTGTCAGCTTTAGACCTTTAACTTTTGCTGTGTATAAAACACCTTTTTCGACTTCATCACTGACGATAAATTTAGACAAAATTGAAACAATTGGATCGCCACTGATATCTGATTTGAGAAGGGTTTGTTTAACAGCTGTAGAGCTTGTCACAATGCTTCTAACTTTAAAACTTTTACAATCAACATCGATTTTCTCAAAAGATTCATGAATAATTTTTCGAGTATTGGACTCTTCTTCACGACAAATCCAACTGTAGCTCATCAAGTCTTCTTTTTTTACCACTTTTGGTAAGGGAGAGCGGCTTGCAAGGACAAGTTCATCTTCCATCCATTCGCGGTAAATAATACCATCTTGAAACAAAGGCGCTTCAATCAGTGCTAAATCAACACGTCTGTCAATCAGCTTTTCGGTAATATCCCCTGCATCTGCCACTTTAAGCATGACGTTGTTTTTAATCGCTTCTTGGATATCGTTGAGAAAGTCTGGCAAGATATAATTTCCAATAACAGGCGATGCACCTAGGACGAAAATAATCTCTTTTTTAACCAAGCGTAGCATTTCACGCTCTGCTGAAAGGACTTGTTTTTCGAGCTTTACACATACTTTAAAAAGCTCTTCACCTGCAGTGGTAAGCTTAATACCATTTTTTTTGCGATCGACAATTTGTAAGTCTAAATAATCTTCAAGTAGCTTGATTTGTTGGGTGACGGCGGGTTGGCTGATGCCTAGTTTTTTTGACGCTTTAGAAAAACTTTTTTCACGTACAACGGTTAAGAAAGTTTCGATTTTAGAAAAATCTTTAAGCATATGAGTCCTTATGACGATTAAATTAAGGTTCTTTAAATTATTGTTGTAATTTTGAGAATTATAACTAAAAATAATAGTAATTACAATAGACATTCCCTTAAACTTTTTTTGCTATAATAAAATAACATAAACATAAAGAGATAGCAACGCATGAAAGAGATACTCTCAACCCTCAATGACGCGCAACAAGACGCCGCAACGTGTATCGATGGTCCTATTTTGATTTTAGCAGGAGCAGGGAGTGGTAAAACAAAGACCATTACAACACGTCTTGCTTATTTGATATCACTGGGGATTGACCCTTCCAGCACATTGACATTGACATTTACCAACAAGGCTGCCAGTGAGATGAGAGAGCGTGCGATGAGCTTACTTGAAGCAGTCAATTATCCGCCTCTTTTATGTACGTTTCATAAGTTTGGACTACTTTTTTTAAAGTTCCATATCGAAAGATTGGGGCGTAAAAATAGTTTTGTTGTCATTGACAACGATGATAAAAAACGTATTTTAAAAAGCTTTAGCACCGATACAGAGCTTCCCGCAGGAATGATTGCCAGTGAGATTTCACGCTATAAAACTTCCTTGATTGAACCACGCGTTGCATGGGAGAAGGCGGAGCAAAAGAGCTACCAACTTATTGCAAAATTTTATGAGCAGTATGAAGAGTATTTGAAAAGCAATAATTTAGTAGACTTTGATGATTTGTTGGTTTTACCGTATCGTATTTTAGATGAGAATGAAGATTTGTGTGAAGTCATGAGCAAGCGTTATGGCTACATCATGGTGGATGAGTACCAAGATACCAACGAACTGCAATACAAACTATTACGTAAATTGTGCCACACCCATTCAAATCTTTGTGTGGTAGGGGATGATGACCAAAGTATTTATGGTTGGCGTGGGGCAAATATTAAAAATATTTTAGAATTTCACGAATCGTTTGAAAATGTTAAAGTGGTTAAGTTAGAGAAAAATTATCGCTCAACCAATCAAATCTTAAAAGCGGCCAATGATTTGATAGAACATAACCGTGGACGTTTGGGCAAAGTGTTAGAGAGTACCAAAGGTGATGGAAAAGCCATCGAAGTGTTAGAATCTCACGATGAAAATGTCGAAGCGCTTAGTATCGCACGAAAGATTAAAAAACTCATTTTAAGTGGGGTAAATCCACGAGATATTGCGGTGTTATACCGCATTAATGCGCTCAGTCGTTCGTTAGAAGAGGGGCTGAATAAAGAGCAAATTCCTTACAACATGGTTGGGGGTGTGAAGTTTTATGAGCGGGCAGAGGTTAAAGATGTTATCAGCTATTTACGTGTTATTGCCAATCCACATGATGATTTTTCCATAAAGCGTATCATCAATCGTCCTAAACGAGGGCTTGGAAAAGTGACGATTGAGCGTATCTTTAAGGCGGCATATGATAATCATCAATCCATCTATGAGTACATTACATGTAATGAATCTACCATTGAAGCGGAAGCCACTAAAAAAGCTGCATTGGCACTGAAAGAGTTTGTGCAAAACATCGCTTATATGCAGACCGTACAGAAAAATTCGACCTATGATATGATTGATGCTATCGAAGAGGCATTTGCGATTAAGAGTTATTATAACAATCAACCAGACTCGTTTGAACGACTCTCCAACATCGATGAATTTTACGGACTTTTCCGTGATTATGTGAAACAAAACCCACAAATGGGTGTGGATGATTTTTTAAATGAATTGGCACTTCAAAGTGACCAAGACCAGATTGACAGTGAAAATATTTCGATTATGAGTATTCATGCGAGTAAAGGTTTGGAGTTTGAATACCTTTTTGTGATTGGGCTTGAAGAGGGATTCTTTCCCCTTGTTGGAGATGGAAGTGATATTGAAGAAGAGCGTCGTTTGGGTTATGTGGCGATTACACGCGCTAAGAAAGAGTTGACGCTGAGTTTTTCAGGAAGTCGTTTTTACAAAGGGCGACGAACGGAACTTACAAAGAGTCGTTTTTTAAAAGAAGCGGGTGTGTGCGAGGGAAGTCTGATTTTAGAAAAAACAACCTCGTTTAAAAAAGGCGATTTGGTTAAACATAAAATTTTTGGTATTGGGCGTATTACTGAGGTGAGTAAAGTAGGGCGTGAGTTTAAACTACAAATCAATTTTAGTGGAACAAAGCGAGATATCTTGGCATCCTTTGTGGAGAAGATTTAGTGAACCGATTGTTCGTTGCGTATAAGCCAGCGGGAATGGTGAGCAATCACTTTTTAAGCCGTTTAAAACGCAAATACAATGACAAAAAAGCAGGTTTTTCAGGCACACTTGACCCTTTTGCCAAAGGGGTACTCATCATCGCTTTTGGGCAGTATACGAAACTGTTTCGCTTTTTAAAAAAAGCACCTAAAACGTATCGTGCAACCTTATGGATAGGCGCTTACAGTCCAACGTTGGACAGTGAAAAAATAGAACGTGTGTGTCAGATGATGCCTTTTCATCCTGATTCCATCAAGATCGTTCTTCAAAGCATCAAGGGTGACATGACGTATCTTCCTCCAAAATACAGTGCGAAACGCATTGAGGGTGTTCGTGCGTATACGCTTGCACGCAATGATGCGGAGTTTGAACTAAAAGCGATTACAAGCCATGTGTATGCGTGTGAACTTGTTCATTATGCACATCCTTTTTTAACGTTTGATATCACACTATCCGAGGGTGGCTATGTTCGTAGTATGGGAGCATTGATTGCACAGAAGTTAGGATTTGAGGGGTGTTTAAGTGCATTAGAGCGTTTGAATGAGGGTGCGTTTATCTACGACAACGAAACACCACTCAATCCTTTGGATTACCTTGATGTCGCTGATAATCGCTATTTGAGTGAGCCTGAAAATATCCTTTTAGGGCGCAAGCTACGAAAAGAAGATTTTGAAATTCAAGAAGAGGGTTTGTATAAAATTCTCATTGATGAGATGCTTAGTATCGTACAAATCAGTGAGAATGAAGTAGAATACGTGTTAAATACTATTTCGCTAAAGGTATCGCCATGTTAATACTCACACGAAAAATGGGAGAGGGTATTGTTTTGAACGAAAACGTCACGATACGTGTCGTTGAAATTTCTAAAGGGGTTGTAAAACTTGGCATTGATGCGCCCAAAGAGATGCTGATTTTGCGTGAAGAGCTAGAACAGGCTGTCAAACAAAGTAACATTGAAGCGAGTAAGAGTGTAAGTATCCAAACACTCTCTGATTTGAGTAAAAAGTTAAAATAATGTACTATCATGCACCCGCAAAAGTCAATATTTTCCTTAAAATCGTAGGAACAAGAGGCAATTACCATGAGTTGCTCTCTCGTTTTGTACGCGTTCCAACACTGTGTGATACACTTTGGTTTGAGCCTAAAAAAAGTACTGAGCCTTTTGAGTTGGTTGGAAATTTTGATTGTAAGATAGAAGATAATACACTTTATAAAGCCTATACTGCACTTTGCGAAGAGGGTTTTTCTAAAGAAGTGGGTGCGGTGATGGCAGAACTATCTTTACATGTAAAAAAGAGTATTCCCACAGGGGCGGGTTTAGGTGGAGGCAGTAGTGATAGTGCGACATTCTTAAAAATGTTAAATGAACAAGCCTGTTTAAACCTTACATGTAAAGAGCTGATGGAGATTGGCTCACGCGTGGGTGCAGATGTCTCTTTTTTTGCTTCAGAAGCACTCAGTGCTAATGTAAGCGGTATTGGCGAAGTGGTGGAAACGTACCAAGAGGATGCTTTGAATATAGAGGTCTTTACTCCTAAAATTGCGTGTCATACGGGTAAAGTGTATCAAACGTATAGGGAATATTTTTTGCAAACAATGGATACAAACCAAGCGCAAAAGATGCTTTCACTCCCTAGCACTAAACTCGTAGAACAGTTTTCAAAAGAAGAACTTAATGATCTATTTGCACCTGCACGTAAACTCTATCCCGAACTTTTGTTATACGCAAAAGAGGGATGGTTTTTTAGTGGCAGTGGAAGCAGTTTTTTTAGAATAAAGGAAGAAGTATAGATGGGTGAACCAGTTGCACGCAATAAAAAAGCGTACCATGATTATGAAATTTTAGAGAAGCTTGAAGTGGGCATTGTGCTTCAAGGCAGTGAAGTCAAAGCTATTCGTCAAGGCAGAGTGAACTTGAAAGATTCATTTGTGAAGATTATCAAAGGAGAAGCGTTTCTACTCAATGCGCATATATCGCATCTAAGCACCGCCAATCCTCATTTTACGCCCAATGAGAGGCAAGAACGCAAATTGCTATTGCATCAAAAACAGCTTCGCAAATGGGATGCGAAAGTAGCTCAAGATGGTTTAACAATGGTTCCTTTGTCACTCTATTTTAATGCCAAAAATCTAGCAAAATTAGAAATCGCATTGGCTAAGGGTAAAAACTTACACGATAAGCGAGAGAGTTTAAAACAAAAAGATGCGGAGCGCGAAGCGAAAGTGGCTATTAAAAATCATCTTTACAAAGAGTGACAAAGTCACGAGAACCGTCTCTTGAAGACCTAATTTTGGGCTTAGCCCAAAATTTGAGAATCAAGTTAGAAGGCTTAATTTAAAAATCATTTATCGAAATAAAGTAAAATACGACAAAATTATAGAGGGATTCATGAAAAAGTTTATTAGTGTATTAACCATCATTTCAGCACTTCTTTTTATGGGGTGCAGCTCGGAGCCTACTAAAAGTGTGACAGCTCCTAAAGAGGTCTATAAAGAGGGTGATAAGATAGAGCTTAAAAGTGTTGCAGGTGCAAAAATCACCTTGCTTCGTAAAAGTAATGGCTTTGTGATTGAGGGGAGTGAAGATAAAATTATTTTGATTGATATCTTTGGAACCTTTTGTGCACCTTGTCAAGAAGAAGCACCGTTGCTGATGGATTTTCAATTACAAAATAGCGATGATGTCTTTTTGTTGGGACTTAACCATTTAGAAGAGGTCAGCGATGAGTATGTGGTCGAAAATTTTGCGGCAAAGTACAACGCGTACTATTTTATCAGTAATTCGCCACACAATAAAAAAATAGTCGAAACAATTGTTCAAGATATCGCGTATAAATCAGCGGTTCAAGTGCCACTCAAAGTCGTTTTAAAAGAGGGAACTTATCAGAAAATTACAGATATTTATGGTGGAAATCCTGAAAATAAGTTTTACATCGGTAAAGTAAGCATTGACGTGATTCAAAAAGATATTGATAGATTGAAGGCAAAATAGAGGGCATGATGCATCAAAAGTATGAATTTCAACATGAAACTATGGAAGATGTTAAAGTCAATGAGCCACGTTTGTATAAAGTGCTACTGCTCAATGACGATTACAGTAGCATGGATTTTGTGATTCAAGTGTTGATGCAGATTTTTCACCATTCGTATGAGAAGTCGATGGATATTATGATTAAAGTGCATGAGCAAGGTAAAGGCTTGTGTGGAGTTTATACGTATGAAGTTGCTGAGACAAAAGTAGCGCATGTACGTAAAATGGCAAAAGAAGCAAAGTTTCCTTTGCGTGCTGTGATGGAAGAGGAGTAGACAATGGTCAATCAAGAACTTAATTTTGTTTTTAACGATGCAATTACGTTTGTGCGTAAACATCGTTATGAGTATATCACCGTAGATCATCTTTTCTTTGCACTTTTAAACAATGAACACGTTGCAGGTATTTTGATGAATTGTGGTCTTAGTGTCACTTTTTTGCAACGTTCTATGGAAAAATATTTTGTTGCCAATCCTAACATTGTTCCAGCAGATGAAAATTATGAGCCTTTAGAGACAGTTGCCTTAACTAGAGTGATAGAGTCTATGATGTTACATGTAAAAAGTGCGGGAAAGGCAGAAGCGAGTGTTTATGACCTACTCATTGCGCTTATGGATGAGAGTAATGCCTTTTGTGTTTCCCTTTTGATGCAACAAGGTATCGATAAGCTTGCCATTATTGAAGAAGTGACTGCACACGTTCAACCGCATGAAAAAGAAGACAATGACGCACAGACAAAAGAGAGTGCGTTGAAAAAATATACGCTTGATTTGATTGCGTTAGCGCATCAAAAGCAGATTGACCCGTTGATTGGAAGGGCTGAAGAAGTGAAGCGTGTGATGCAGGTATTGTGTCGTAGAAAGAAAAATAATCCTTTGCTCGTGGGTGAACCAGGTGTGGGTAAAACCGCTATCGTAGAAGGGTTGGCTCAAAAAATCAGTGAAGATGCCGTGCCTGAAATTTTGAAAAAAACGCCTGTGTACGCGCTTGATATGGGTGCATTGCTCTCAGGTACAAAATACCGAGGTGATTTTGAAAAACGTCTCAAAGAGATTTTGAATGAACTTGAAGCGCAAGAGGGCGCTATTTTATTTATTGATGAGATTCACACCATCGTAGGTGCAGGAGCTACGAGTGGGGGTTCCATGGATTTATCCAATTTACTCAAACCTGCTCTTGCTTCAGGGAAAATTCGCTGCATAGGGGCGACCACGTATGGTGAATTTAGAAACTTCTTTGATAAAGACAAAGCGCTGAGTCGTCGTTTTGCAAAGATTGATGTACTAGAGCCTAGCGTTGAAGATGCCTTTTTGATTTTAAAAGGACTTAAAGGCAGTTATGAAAAACACCATGGGGTGAAATACTCCACTGAGGTCATTAAAAGTTCGGTTGAGTTAGCCAAGAAGTATATCAGTGATAAATTTTTACCCGATTCGGCGATTGATTTGATTGATGAGGTGGGTGCTTCGTTTCATTTGGAAAAGAAGCGTAAAAAAGTGGTTGAAATCAGTGACATTGAAGCTGTTCTCTCAAAAATTGCCAATATCCCAAGTCGTTCCGTGAGCAGGGATGAGGGTGAAGTGATGCAGCACTTAGAAGAGCGTTTGAAGTCCAAGATTTTTGGGCAAGATGCTGCGATTGTTGCACTCACCAAAGCAATTAAGCGTTCACGAGCAGGACTTAGCAATCCTACCTCTCCGATTGGAGCGTTTTTATTTGCAGGCCCTACGGGTGTAGGTAAAACAGAAGTGGCTAAACAGTTGGCGTATGAGCTAGGTGTTCATTTTGAGCGTTACGACATGAGCGAATATATGGAAAAACATACGGTCAGTCGTCTCATTGGCGCACCTCCAGGTTATGTGGGATACGATGAGGGTGGGCAGCTCTCTGAGGCGATTAAAAAGCATCCTTACACGGTACTGTTACTCGATGAAATTGAAAAAGCCCATCCTGATATGCTTAATATCTTGCTTCAAATTTTTGACAGTGCAACATTGACCGATAATAATGGAACGAAGATAGATTTTCGCAATGTTATCATCATTATGACGTCCAATCTTGGAACCAAAGAAGCTCCTACGATGGGCTTTACCAAGAGTGAGACTTCTAAAACGGATAGGGCGATTAAAGATTTCTTCTCGCCTGAATTTAGAAACCGTTTGGATGAGATTATCCATTTTGCTCCTTTGAGTGAAGAGGTGATGATTCATGTGGTTGAAAAAATGATTCGAGAGCTTGAAGAACAACTGAAAGAGAAAGAGATTCGTATTGTAGCAACGCTTAATGCAAAAAAATATTTAGCAACACAAGGCTATAGCAAAGAGATGGGCGCACGTGTGATGCGCAGAGTTATCGCTGAGCAGATTAAAACACCTCTTTCAGAAGAAGTCCTTTTTGGCGCACTCAAATCGGGTGGTGTGTGCACCATCGATTTCAAATCCAAAAAGCTTCATTTTAGCTACAGTGGCAAAAAGTAAGGTTTTTATCCCCCAACTTCACCCTGAGCATTATGCCTTTCCAAGTCCGCTTGGCGCGACAAAAGAGGGGCTTTTAGCTTGGGGTGGAGATTTGGAGCCTTCGCGTTTATTAGAAGCGTATCGGCAGGGAATTTTTCCTTGGTTTAATGAGCATGACCCTATTCTTTGGTGGTCACCCGACCCTAGAGCTATTCTCCATCTTGATGCGATGAACGTTTCCAAAAGTCTTGTTAAGAGTATGAAACATTTTGAAATAAAGTATGACACCTGTTTTGAAACCGTGATGCGGTTATGTCAAGAAACACGCCTTAAAAATGGTAAGCCAAGTTGGATCACAGAACCTTTGGTGGAAGCCTTTTGTGCGTTACATGTAAAGGGATTTGCACACAGTGTGGAGTGTTATAAAGAGGGTGTTTTAGTGGGTGGTCTTTATGGGTTATATCTTGGAGGTGTGTTTTGTGGTGAGTCGATGTTCTCCACCTGCACGGATGCTTCCAAAACGGCACTTTTTGGGCTGTGCCAAAAGCTCAAAGCTATTGGTGGCGATTTTATTGATTGCCAATTACCTACAGAACATTTAAAATCTTTAGGGGCTATTGAAATAAAGCGTGAAGTGTTTTTAAAGATGTTAGAAAAAAGTCTTACATGTAAAGAGAGGCAAGCATGGTAGAGCAGATAGCTCCAGTATTTTTATTTGTCCTTTTAGGCTATGCTTTTAAGCGCATTAAGCATGATATATCAGAGAGTTTAACAGAATTTGTTATCTATTTTTCACTCCCAGCTCTAGCCCTTTCAAAGATTCGAAAACTTGAATTTAGCGAAGAGATACTTCAAATCATCGCTATTGCTTATATCGCTATGGGATTGGCTTCGGTTTTAGCGTATGTGGCAGGGCGGTTTATGGGCTTAAATAAAAAAGACCTTGCCACGTTGGTGATTGTCTCTGTCTTTGGCAATACTGCTTTTGTTGGATTTTCCTACATTGAATCACTCTATTCACTTGATCATGTTGTTTATGCCTTAGTGTATGACCAGATGGCAAGTTTTATAGCCCTTTTAACGTTTGGTGTGGTAATCATCGCGTGGGGTGGTGGGCAAGAACGTGGTGTTAAAGAGGTGGCAAAACAGATGCTTTTTTCTCCGCCTCTTTTAGCCATTGGTGCGGCTATCTATTTTCAAGGAACAGTGTTTCCC
This sequence comes from Sulfurospirillum sp., assembly GCA_018058685.1. GTDB lineage: Bacteria > Campylobacterota > Campylobacteria > Campylobacterales > Sulfurospirillaceae > Sulfurospirillum. The sequence goes on along the minus strand of JAGOZL010000004.1, from coordinate 25,791 downwards.
TCTTATATCGAAGCGATGTTGGATAAATTTCAAGCGACTTTGATTCCTTTGGTGACGACCATTGTTGGGATGAAGCTTGATTTTAGAGCCATGCCTTTGTATTTTAAAGAAAATATGGTGGCTTTAAGTATAAAAATGGTCATAACACCACTTTTGATGCTTCTTTATTTTTGGCTTTTTGTCGATTTTAATTCCGAGGCGATGCAAGTTACCTTTTTAGAGATAGCGATGCCTCCGATGACGATGGCAGTTGTCCTTGCCATTCGTGGAGGTCTTAATAAAGACATGGCAATCAACGCTTTGGCATTAGGGATTTTATTTTCATTTTTGAGTATAGGTGTTTGGCATAAGCTCATTTTATAGTTAAAAGAGTATTATTGTCTTCTTAAATTCGTGGTGAGCCTTTAGGGTTCTGGTTCAAACTTTTAACTTTTAATTTATGTTTCACATATCTCCGAAACCATAAATGGAAAACAAAAGGATGGAAAACAA
>JAGOZL010000004.1:16454-25199 GCA_018058685.1 Sulfurospirillum sp. | reverse complement strand
GGAAAACAAAGAAATGGAAAACAAAACATGGAAACACAATCACACTATCTTTTTACCTCAGAAGTGGTAAGTCCTGGTCATCCTGACAAATGTGCGGATATTATTGCCGATAGCATTGTCGATGCACTTTTAATTCAAGACAGTAACTCGCGTGTTGCGAGTGAAGTTTTTGTTGCTGGAAAGCATGTTATTATTGGTGGCGAAGTCAATACAAAAAGTATTCTCTCATTTTCTGATTATGAAAAAATCGTCAAAGACGCTCTTATCAAAATCGGATACGATGGAAAATCTGCTTTTACAAAAGAGCAGTGTTTGTACCCAGATGAGGTCAAAGTTCAAGTCCTTCTTAATCAACAAAGCAGTGACATCAATCAAGGTGTTGACCAAGAAGACGGTGAAATTGGTGCGGGTGATCAAGGTATTATGTTTGGATTTGCATCATCTGAGACGGCTGATTTGATGCCAGCTGCTATCTCGTATGCGAGAATGCTGTGCGATAAAGTTTACAACTACGCACTAAAACACAATCATAAATTAGGCGTTGATATTAAAACGCAAGTCACGATTGATTATGGTACAAAGAAAAATTTTGAAGAGTGTAAGCCTCAAAAAATTCATACTATTGTTGTCTCAGCACCTTCAACGGAGTCTATGTCATATGATGAGGTAAAATCACTCATCAAAGGTTTGATTGATGACACAGGATTACCTCCTGAACTTTATGACCCAAACAACACAATCATTCATATTAATCCAACAGGACGCTATGTCAACCACAGCTCTTTGCATGATTCTGGTTTAACAGGACGAAAGCTGATTGTCGATAGTTTTGGTGGATACTCACCGATTGGTGGAGGGGCACAATCGAGTAAAGATTATACAAAAGTTGACCGTAGTGGTTTGTATGCCGCACGTTGGATTGCAAAGCACATTGTAGCTGCTGGACTTGCTAAAAAATGCTCCGTTCAACTCTCTTATGCTATTGGTGTAGCAAAACCCGTTTCCGTTTCAGTCGATACCTTTGGAACGTATACCCGTGTTAGCGATGATGAACTCTCTGAATTTGTGTTGAACACATTTAGTTTAACACCGCGCTGGATTACCCGTAAGTTTAACTTAGATAAGCCAAGCTGTGAAACATTCTTGTATGCAGATGTGGCAGCGCGAGGTCAAGTGGGACAGAGCGATTATCCTTGGGAAAAACTTGATAGTTTAGAGCTTTTTAAAGGGCTTGAAAAGTAATTTACATGTAAAGCCGTAAGAAATCCCACGATGGGTTTCTTACGGTACGATGACGCCGTTTTTTCCTGCATTGGCGCTGTGATAAATCACCGTATTATACTTCTTTGCATAAAATTCTAACAGTAAATACTGTAAGGTTTGTTCGATAGAAGGGCTAAACCATGCGTTATTACTGATGGCTATCATATGCTTTGGATTGCCTTCATAGAGTTTGTCTTTTGTGGCTTCAAAACAGATGGCACTGCGTAATGTAACCTCTTTAAATTTAAAATCATAAGGCTCTTTGGCTTTGGCATAATCTTTTGCACCATCAAAAAAGAGTTTATTGATGAAGGTAACTAAAAACTCAGGAAAAGGAACCTCTTCGCCAAAAGGGACTAAGACAATCTTATGGGCTATCTCCATTTTCCCGTCATAGAAAAAATAAGATGAGTTAAAAAATTGCTCATTTTCATAGGTAAGAGAGCCTGTAATAATAGCTATTTGGTTAGAATAAGATAAGAGTTTGTCGACTAAAAACTCTTCACGGTTAAGGTAGAGTGGAAACGCACTTTCTGGTAAAACAATTAATTCCTTTCCTTGTTCAATCGCCTCTTCAATCATTTTAAAATTAAGCAATATCGCTTCATGCTGATAGTTTTTATCCCAACGCTGAGACTGAGGAATGTGCATAGAGGGTAAGGCGACATTAAGTAAAGGTGGTTGTATTTTAGGCTCGTTAACATTACATGTAAAGATAAATAAAGGAAGTGCTAAAAGTTTATACCCTTTTGGCATGGTTTTTAGAAGAATAATTCCTATAAATATCAGAGCAAGGCTCAGTGTTGTAGGTTTAAAATAGCTATGAAGTAAAGGAAGTTCTATCTTTAACCAATTAAACCCAAAGGGTTCAATAAAGCTAATACCTAATAAAAGTAAGGCTTGAATATAGATCGTTTTTCCAAGATATCCAATGATCCAAAACAATAAAGCGTAAAAAAGAGCAACACTCACAACAATTAAAGGAATCATAAAGACTAAATCGTAGTAAATAAAACTAAAACTAATCCAGTAAAACCAAAAAATTCCTGTAAAAAAACCACTCCAAAACCATACTTCACGTTTTTCACCTAAAAGGAGCCAAAACCCAACCAGTGCAAAAAGAGAGTTTAGGAGTAAAATACGATAGCCAAAATAGTCGCTGTAGATAAAAGCACAAAGGCTTAGTGCTATAACAAAGGCTTTTATTAGATAAATACGGGTAAAATAGGTATCTAAAATTTGACATATAAAGGATTTCCATGCAAGGTTCTGCGAACTTAATCTCTTCATTACTCCCCTTAGTTGCTCTTTTTGCAATTTTTTATTTTTTGGTGATTCGCCCTCAACAAAATCAAGCCAAAAAGCATAAAGAAATGCTCTCCGCTTTGAAAAAAGGTGACAAGGTAATTACCAACGGAGGATTGATCGGTGAAGTTGTGAAAGCTGAAGAAGATTCTATCAAACTTAAGCTTAATGATGAAGGCGTTACCGTCAAGATTGCTAGAGAGTTTATTGCAAAGAAAATCGATGAATAGCCCTAGACTAAACTACCGTTTAGTCATCTTTTTTATTGCTATCATTTTTGGCGTGGGCATGTCGATGCCCACCTTTTTGCAAACTGAAAAAGGGGCTAAAATTTCTCTAGGCCTTGATCTTCAAGGTGGACTTCATATGCTTTTAGGTGTTAAAACCGAAGAGGCTATCAAATCAAAAATCAAATCAATTGCTTCTAGTATCAAGTTCTTTGCTCAAAGTGGTGATATCATCATCGATGATCTTCGTATTTCTGAAGAAAAAGTGACGTTGACACTTTTGGATAAAGATGAAGAAAAAAAATTAGATGAGATGCTAAAAACCATTCAAGGGTTAGTCATCACAAAAGAGGCATTGCGTTATACTCTCAGCTTGGATGAAAAAGAGCAAGAATTGATTAAAGAGTATGCCATCTCTCAAGCGGTTGAGACGATTCGTAACCGTTTGGATCAGTTTGGATTGGCTGAGCCAAATGTTGCGAAACAAGGAAGTGATAAAATTCTCGTTGAGCTTCCTGGTATTAAAACAGCCGATGATGAACAACGTGCTCGTGAACTCATCGCCAAAGCAGCCCATTTACAACTTATGGCTGTCGATGAAAAAAGAGCAGATCGTGCCAATAGCATGAGCCCTACCGAAGCAGCGCAATACGGCGATATCATTTTAAGTGATGCCCGAGGCGATGAGATACGCCATGTGCTCAAAGAGATTCCTATCATCGATGGCAGTATGCTCACCGATGCCAAAGTGGCATTTAGTGATATGCAACAACCTGTCATCAACTTTTCTTTAAACTCTGAGGGTGCTAAAATTTTTGGTGATTTTACGGCTAACAATGTGGGTAATCGTTTGGCGATTGTCTTAGATAATAAAGTCTATTCAAGCCCTGTTATTCGTGAACGTATTGGTGGAGGAAGTGGTCAAATCAGTGGTGGCTTTAGTGTTAAAGAAGCCCACGATGTTGCTATCGCTCTTCGCAGTGGCGCTCTTTTAGCTCCTGTAACCTTACTTGAAAAGCGAAGCATTGGTCCTTCTTTGGGTGCTGATAGTATTCAAGCAAGTCTTATTGCGCTTGTTTCAGGGTTTTCGTTGGTTGTAGCATTTATGTTGTTTTATTACCGAATGGCTGGTGTTATTGCAAATATTGCACTTATTGTCAATCTCTTTTTACTCATTGCGATTATGGCACTTTTTGGTGCGACCTTGACATTACCTGGTATGGCGGGTATTGTTCTTATCATCGGAATTGCTGTGGATGCGAATGTCATTATTTGTGAACGTATTAGAGAGCTTTTACGTGCAGGTGTTGGCGTTAAGCAAGCGATTGAAAATGGTTATGCCAATGCGATGAGTGCTATTGTCGATAGTAACTTAACATCACTGATTACAGCGATTATTCTTTATATTTATGGAACAGGTCCTGTTAAAGGGTTTGCTGTGAGCCTTAGTATCGGTATCTTAGTTTCAATGCTGACAGCCATTTTAGGAACGCATGGAATTTATCAGTTTATCATGCCTTATATTGAAAAAAGTAAAAACCTAACGTTTTGGTTTGGCATGAAGAGGAGTCAATAGTGGAATTTTTCTCAAAAAACAGAGTGTTTAATCTTATGGATAAAAGTAAAATGTTTATCTTTGTCTCTCTTTTCTTCATTTTTGCATCGTATGGACTTTTGGCAACAAAAGGTCTTAGCTATGGAATTGACTTTTCTGGAGGAACGTTAGTTCAGGTAAAGTATGACCAAAAAGCACCGATTGATCAAATCAGGGAGCAAATTTCTAGCGATAAAATGTTTGCGAATGCCTTGATTACGGAGTTTGGTACACCTGAAGAAATTGTCATCCGTTTTGCAACGACAAGTGAAGGTGTCAGCCACGATGTGGGTGATCGCGTTCGTGAGTTACTTCAAGGAACGGGAAATTTTGATATTCGAAAAGTAGATATTGTTGGTCCAAAAGTAGGCAGTGAGCTTCGTGAAAAAGGGTTGATGTCAACACTCATGTGTATCTTGGCTATTTTGATTTATATTGCCTTTCGCTTTGAATGGCGCTTTGCGATAGCGTCTATTCTTGCTTTAGTACACGATGTGAGCATTACACTTGGAGCTATCATCCTTTTTGATATAGAAATTAGTTTAGATGTTTTGGCGGCAATGCTTACACTTATAGGATATTCAATTAACGATACGATTATTATTTTTGACCGTATTCGAGAAGATATTCGGACATCAAAACATTTAAATCTCTTTGAAACCATTAATCATGCTGTTTCTCAAACACTTTCTCGAACCACGTTGACCTCTTTAACCGTTATTTTTGTTGTTTTGACACTTTTCTTATTCGGTGGAGAGATCATTCATGGTTTTAGTTTTACGCTTTTATTTGGTGTCTTTGTTGGAACATATAGCTCTATCTTTATTGCCGCACCTCTTTTAAAGTGGCTAGGATTTGATATTGCTGAGTATAAAAATAAAGAAGCATTAAAAGAAAAAAATAGAATTGAGCGTGAAAAAATGCGTTCAATGTATGAAAAAGGTACCGTGTAAGGTCAAGGAATGGAGAAGTAGATGCAGTATAGTCCTAAGGATATCGAGTACAAATGGCAAACACACTGGGAAAACACAGGTGCGTTTGAACCAAAAAATAGTTTTGAATTGCCTAAAAAATATATTTTAAGCATGTTTCCTTACCCAAGTGGGCGTATTCATATGGGGCATGTTCGCAATTACACGATAGGAGATGCAATTGCTAGGCATCACCGCAAAAATGGCTTTAATGTGCTTCATCCTATTGGTTGGGACAGCTTTGGTATGCCTGCTGAAAATGCGGCGATTAAGCATGGGGTTCATCCGAAAAAGTGGACGTATGAAAATATTGATTATATGCGCAAAGAACTAGCCTCTTTAGGGCTCTCTTTTTCAAAAACCAGAGAATTTGCCGCAAGTGATACGCTTTATACCAAACACGAACAACGCCTTTTTATTGAGATGTATAACAAAGGTTTGGTCTATCAAAAAAGTGCCACGCTCAATTGGTGTAACACCTGTCAAACTGTTTTAGCCAACGAACAAGTCGAAGAAGGGTGTTGTTGGCGATGTGATAATCCTGTAGAACAGCGACAACTTCCAGGCTATTATCTTAAAATCACACAATACGCACAAGAACTGCTGGATGATTGTGAGAGCCTTAAGGCTGGGTGGCCCGCTCAAGTTTTAACCATGCAAGAAAATTGGATAGGCAGAAGCGAAGGTTTAGAATTTTCCTTTGAGTTAAGTGCTGAATCGAAAGTAAAATTGGGTGGAAATTTTGACAAGTACGCAGTATTTACGACACGCCCTGATACGATTTACGGAGTAAGTTACTCCGCACTTGCTCCTGAACATGCGATTGTCAAATATCTGATTGAGCACAAGCTTTTAAGCGAAGATAAAATCACACAGATTAAAAAAATGCAAAGTGTCGGTTCTCGTGAGCGTGCACAACTTCCTAAAGAAGGTGTTAGTTTAGAGTTAGATGTTATTCATCCATTAACGGGGAAAAATGTACCGTTATGGGTCGCAAATTTTGTTTTGATAGAGTATGGTGGAGGTGCGGTTATGGCTGTTCCTGCCCATGATGAACGTGACTTTGAGTTTGCACAAAAATATAACTTACCCATTATTCAAAGTATCGAACATGCAACACCATTTGATGGAAGCGTTGCAACAACAGAGTATGGTACAACTATCCATTCAGGTGAATTTAGTGGGTTAGACTCTAAAAGTGCTCAAAAAGCGATTATCGCTCATTTTGAAGATAAAGGGTTAGGCAAAAAAGTTATCAATTTTAAATTACGAGATTGGGGTATTAGCCGTCAGCGTTATTGGGGAGCTCCTATTCCGATGATTCACTGCCCTAAATGCGGGCTTGTTCCTGAAAAATTTGAAAATCTCCCCGTTGCATTGCCTGATGATGTTGAAATAAAAGGAGAAGGCAATCCTTTAGACAAGCATCCAACGTGGAAGCATACAAAATGTCCATGCTGTGGTGAAAATGCGGTGCGTGAAACTGATACGATGGATACGTTCTTTCAATCCAGTTGGTATTTTTTACGTTACACCTCAGATCCATCTTTTTGGACAGATGTTCCGTTTGATAAGCAAAGTGCCAATTATTGGATGAATGTAGATCAATACATTGGTGGAATTGAACATGCCATTTTGCACCTTTTGTATTCTCGTTTTTTCACCAAGGTTTTAAGAGATTTGGGGTACGTTACATGTAACGAACCGTTTGCCAATCTTTTAACGCAAGGTATGGTGCTAAAAGATGGCTCTAAGATGAGTAAATCCAAAGGTAACACGGTTGATCCTGATGCGATTATCAAAGAATACGGTGCTGATACAGCGCGCTTGTTTATTCTTTTTGCTGCTCCTCCACAAAAAGAGCTCGAATGGAATGATAGTGCTGTTGATGGTGCGTTTCGTTTCTTGAAACGTTTTGCACAAAAGAGTGAAAACTGCTTTACATGTAAAGCAATTCCAACGATTGAACACAGTACGTTATCGAAAGAGTCAAAATACGCACGTAAAAAAGTGTATGAGGCTTTGAAAAAATCCAATGAAGTGTTTAAAGGTGGCTATGCTTTTAATACTTTGATTGCAGCATGTATGGAAGCACTCAATGCGCTATGCGACCAAGACGATAAAGCGGTATGGAGTGAAGGGTATTTTATTTTACTGAATGTCCTTGAGCCGATTGTTCCTCATATCGCATGGGAGATGAGTGAAAAACTTTTTGCTTCTGCTAATTTTGCACCTATCGCGATAAAAGAAGAAGTGATGGTGAGTGATACGATGATTTTAGCAGTAACGGTTAATGGTAAAAAACGCTCTGAAATTGAAGTAGCTACGACCATTAGCAAAGAAGAAGCCCTGCTTCTTGGAAAGCAAAGTGCTGTAAAATGGCTTGAAGGAACACAGCTTCTAAAAGAGATTTATGTACCGAACAAATTGATTAATCTGGTGGTAAAATAAGATGAAACGGACTTTTCTAGGGATGTGTTTAAGCCTGATATTGATAGGTTGTGGGTATAAGCCAACGACGTATTATGCAAAATCGGTATTAGGTGAGCGTATTTATGCGGAGGTAACCATCTCAAGGAAAGACCCACAAAACACGGTTTTGATTAAAGACAGTGTGAATGAGGCGATTGTCAGTCGCTTTGGCGGGAAAATTGTCTCAAAAGAAGCGGCTGAAACCTTTTTACATGTAAGTATTGGAAGCATTAGCTTTTCACCGACGGTGTATGATGAGCATGGTTATGTTATCGCCTATAAAGCAACGGTCTATTTGAATATTCGCTACCAAAAAGGGGAAGGGAAAGCTCAAAATATCCGCACTTCAGGCGAATATGACTTCTCTATTGAATCCAACAGTGTCATCTCTGATAGTAAACGTTTTGAAGCTATTCGCTTCGCGTCTAATGATGCGCTCGATGAGTTTATTTCTAAAATAGCAATAAAAGGAATCTATAATGGCGACAACAATTAATGAAATTATCAGAGACGCATTAGAGCAAATCAAAGCGGAACATCTTAATTTAACCCCTGATAATTATGCAAAAGTTTTTTGTAAGGTGGCAAAGCAAAAAGGTGTTATCGTTGAGGATTGCCAAAAAGTTGATAAATATATCAAAAAGCTTGATCCCAAAATTGTAGCGGATTTGAAGCGTTTTAATGTCTCTTCTGTGGATGAGCTTTTATCCTTTTGTGTGGCAAAGCTCAATCGTGCCAATGAAGGTGATGCTACAAAGATGGTTAATGCGCTTGTAACGCTTTCAAAACGCGTATTACAAGCTATTTCTTTATTGCACGATGCTAAGGCAAGCAATCTTGCCAATGCTTCGCTTGAACGACTTGATTTTCATCAAAATATCCAATCCATTGATTTAGTCAAAGAAAAATGGTT
>JAGOZL010000004.1:0-16354 GCA_018058685.1 Sulfurospirillum sp. | reverse complement strand
GATTTTGTAGGACGTTACGGTGGTGAAGAATTTTTGGTGATATTGCCCAGTGTTGAATTGTTACAAGGTGTTACCTTTGCCAATAAAATTCGTTCCATCGTCGAACAATTTAAATTTCTTTATAAAAATGAGCGTATCAATATTACAGTCAGTTGTGGTGTGTCTCAGCGATCCATGCATAGCTCAAAAGAAGAAGCGATTAATGCAGCTGATGGATTATTGTACAAAGCAAAAGAAGCGGGTAGAAATAAGGTTTTACCCCAACTGTAATGAATTTAAATCTTTTTTTAGAGCAAAAGCCTCTTTTTTATGATGTGATTGACTATGCAAGGTTTCCTAAAATATATCATTCTATCGCGCATCACTTTAAACTTCCAAAAATCATTCATATCGTTGGTACGAATGGGAAAGGCACAACGGGTCGTTTTTTAGCCCATATGCTGCGTGAAAATCATTTACATGTAGGACATTATACTTCTCCTCATATTGTAGCGTTCAATGAACGTATTTGGATAGATGGTGCTTATGTCGATGATATTCTTTTAGAAGCGTATCATCAGCGCTTACTTTTACTCTTAAGCTTTGAAGATGCAAAAGCACTTTCTTACTTTGAATACACAACCCTTCTCGCGATGTTGATTTTTTGTGATACATGTGATTATGTTGTTTTGGAAGCTGGACTTGGGGGTGAGTTTGATGCGACCAATGTCTTCCCTAAGATACTCTCTCTCATTACCCCTATTGGGTATGATCATCAAGCTTTTTTGGGAGAGAGTATTGAAGCGATTGCAACGACGAAGCTTAACAGTGTTAAGAATGATTTTATCCTAGCCAAACAATATGAACCAATTGTCAATACCTTAGCCCAAAAAAAAGCAGATGAAATTCATCAATCCCTTATTGATGTCACTTTGTTTTTAGATAAAGAAAAATATCTTAAAGTAGAACATTACGCTAAAGATAAAGACTATCCTTCTTTTTTACGTGATAATTTTTTAACAGCATACAGTGCATTAACTTTTCTTGGGTATGATATCAATTTAAACTCAATCTCTTTTCCTCTTTTAGAAGGGAGATATCAGCTTTTTTTACCCAATGTTCGCCTTGATGTAGGACATAACCCCATGGCGGCTCTTGCTTTACGTGAAGCTATTGGCGATAAAAAGGTTGTTTTAGTCTATAATAGCTATGCCGATAAAGAGTATGAACGTATCTTAGAAATTTTAAAGCCGGTGATTGAGCGTCTTGAGATTATTGAAATTCAAAGTACGAGAGCACTGAACCCTACAATTTTGCATGAATGTGCATCTACTCTAGGTTTGGATGTTTCTTTTTTTAAAGGCATTGAAGCAACAAAAGAGTATGTTGTTTTTGGTTCCTTCTCTGTCGTCGAAGCTTTTTTGAAAGGACAACGTGAAAGATAAATTTACCGTTACAATTTCTGATGTACATGGTTCTAAGCACTATCTCTTACATCAATTAATTAAAAAATTTTTGCTCTACTTTACCCTTTTTGTGGCTCTTGTTATCTTGGTAGGAAGTTTTTTAATCCTCTTTTTATTTAAAGAGGTTTCTATGCTAGAAGAGAAAAAAGAAACAATTATGCAAGAACGTAATTTACTCTTATCTCAAAACGAAGAGTTACAAGCCAATATCAGTCAAAAAGCACAAGAGTATGAAGATATTCGCGAAAAGGTGAGTAATATCGAGGAGATGGTAGGGCTTAAAATCAGTGACGATGAAAATATTGATGTACGTTTAGATGAAATCGATGTGACCATTATGCAGCAAAAGACTTTTTTTGATAACATTCCAAGTGGCGATGTGATGGCGTATAGTGATATTTCATCCAAATTTGGATGGAGAGAAAATCCTATTTTAAAACGTAAAGAGTTTCACACAGGAATTGATCTTCGAGCACCGATTGGAACGCCTATTTTAGCCCCTGCAGATGGTGTTGTGAAGTTTACGCAGTACAATCAAAACAGTGGTTATGGTAATGTGCTGTCTTTAGGGCATAATTATGGCTTTGAGAGTTATTATGCGCATTTACAAAATAAGAGTGTTTTGAAAGAAGGACAGTTTGTTAAAAAAGGTGATTTAATAGCCTATTCGGGCAACAGTGGTATGTCCACAGGACCTCATTTGCATTATGAAGTACGATTTATTGGAAGAACGCTTGATCCTGAACCATTTTTACGATGGCGTGGGTCGAATTTTATGGAAATATTTAAAAAGGAGAAACGAGTCACATGGGAATCTTTGATAAAGCTGATCAACGCACAGTATCCACTTCCGAAACAACCATCATCGCTAGTGGAGCCAAAGTAGAGGGTGTTTTTAATTGTGAAACACGTTTGCACATTGATGGCGAGATAACAGGCAAAATTTTGTCTGATAGTATTGTAACGATTGGTAAACAAGGACGTGTGAGCGGTGAAATTCACGCGAGTCGTCTTATGGTCAATGGTCTTTTTGAAGGTAATGCTAATTGTGATAATGTGGAAGTGTTAGAAGGTGGGCGGTTTATTGGGAAAGTCATCTCAAAAGAGCTTGTCATCGAAGCAAAAGCTATTTTTGAGGGTGAAAGTAAAATCAAAACAGACACTCAAATGATCGCATTTGATAACCAATAAATTTATCTGAGTTCTGATGTCCCAAGCTTCGTGTTATGAATTTTTTAAGACCCCAAACAACTGTGAAGTGTTGGGTGTCCGAGATGATAAAGAGGCAATTGTCTCTTCCCATGTTTTACAGTTTTTAGGTAAAAAGAGCTATATTCTTCCTGATTTAAGAGCAAGTAGTGGTGATGACTTGCTCTCTTTTCAAGAAGAACTGGTAGAACTTCTAAGCACCCTTCACGCATTTTATGCCAATCCAAGCCCCAAAAAAGTGCTTATTTCCCCTGTTCGTACCCTCTTAACACCGCTTCCTAAAAAAGAGTTGTTTGGCTCATTTGAACTAAGTTTTGCACTTCGTTTAAATCTTCCCTCTTTTAAAGAGCAGATGTATTACTGGGGATACCAAGCGGTTGATGTTGTGCAAGGCAAAGGTGAAATCTCTGTGCGCGGCGATATTGTCGATATTTTTCCCCCCAACCATGACCAAGCATTGCGCATTAGTTTGTTTGATGATGAGATAGAGAGTATTCGCTATTTTTCTCCTCAAAGCCAAAAAAGCTTTAAAGATGAATTGGAAAGTGCAACACTTCATCCTGCATTGTTTGCTCTAAACGAAGTACAGTACAAAGAGGTTGAACGCACGGTAGAACACCTTAAAAGTGATAGTTTCACCAAAGATATTCACGCTTTAGGCCTTTGGGCATTGGGAGAACTTAGCACACATTATGTTGATGCTTTTTGTATTTATCTCACCCAAGAAGCCAAAGAAGAGTGCGAAGAGATGCGTTTGGTGGATGAACTCTCAAGCACATCTTTAGTGTCATTGCCTCTTGTGCCAGAAGCACAAACGTATAAAGAGATTCATCCGAGCAATATTAAAACATTTTTAGAACTGCACCACGCAAAAAAGCTAACCTTAATTGCAAAAAATGACGTATTGCTGCGCATGGTAGAGCTTGATCCTTTACATGTAAAGTTTTTACAAAGCGATGTCATTGTCAATCTCATGAGTCATGATGAGCTTATTTTATCCCTTAATCAGCCCGTACAAAAGGTAAAACGACGCACGGTAAGCATCGTTTTAGATGAGCTTAAAAGTGGCGATTATGTGGTGCATGAAAATTATGGGATTGGTGTTTTTAAAGGCTTAGTCAAAACCACGGTTCTAGGTGCAACGAAAGACTTTGTGGTCATTGAGTATTTGGGTGATGATAAGCTTCTTTTACCTGTGGAAAATTTACATGTCATAGACCGTTATATTGGCGAGAGCGGTGCGATGGTAGGTGTGGATAGGCTTGGAAAGGGAAGTTTCCAAAAGCTCAAATCTAAAACCAAAGAACGTTTATTAGAAATTGCCAGCGAAATTGTCGATATGGCAGCCAAGAGAGAGATGATAGAAGCACTAAAAATTGAAGCGGACAGTGCACAAATGGCACGCTTTGAAATGGACGCAGGATTTATCTACACGGAAGACCAAAGACGTGTGGTGGGTGAAATTTTAGACGATTTTAGAAGCGGTCATATGATGGATAGGCTTCTTAGTGGCGATGTAGGGTTTGGAAAAACAGAAGTGGCGATGAATGCTATCTTTGCCACCGTTCAAAGTGGCTTTCAAGCCCTTCTTATTGCTCCTACAACGCTGTTATGTTCACAGCACTACAAAAGTCTCTCCGCTCGTTTTGCTAAGTATAACATTCGTGTGGCGCAACTTGACCGCTTTACCACAGCAGGGCAGAAACAGAATATTTTAAAAGAACTTAAAAGTGGCGCTTTGCAGGTGTGTGTGGGGACACACTCTTTGTTTGAGGTTGAGTTATTTAACCCAGCCCTTGTGGTAGTTGATGAAGAGCATAAGTTTGGGGTGAAGCAAAAAGAAAAACTCAAAAGTTTATGCGAAAACCTTCATATTCTCTCCATGAGTGCCACGCCCATTCCAAGAAGCCTCAATATGGCGCTTAGCTCCATCAAACAATACTCCCAACTCCTCACCCCTCCCAGTGAGCGTGAAGATGTACGAACCTTTGTCAAAGAGTATGACGACAAAGTTATCAAAGAGGCGATTTTGCGAGAAACCAGACGTGGTGGACAGCTCTTTTTTGTGCATAACCGCATCGCAACGATTGAAGCCAAGAAAAAAGAGCTTCAAAAACTTTTACCGCACCTTCGTATTTTAGTGCTTCACTCCGAAATCAGTGCGACCATCACCGAGAAAGAGATGCTACGGTTTGAAGAAAAAGAGTACGACTTGCTCTTAAGCACCTCCATCATCGAATCAGGTATTCATATTCCCAATGTCAATACCATCATTATCGATGCGGCAGATCATTTTGGTATGGCTGATTTGCATCAGTTACGTGGTCGAGTAGGGCGTTCTAGAAGACAAGGCTATTGTTACTTCTTAGTCAAAGAAAAAGAGGGCTTGAGTGAGGGGGCTAAAAAACGCCTTATCGCCCTTGAAGCAAACTCCTATCTTGGAAGTGGCTCGATTTTAGCCTACCATGACCTTGAAATCAGAGGTGGGGGTAACTTGGTCGGGGAAGCGCAAAGTGGGCATATTAAAAATATTGGCTACGCGCTTTATTTGCGCATGTTAGAGGATGCGATTAATTCACTGACGGGAAAAGCACCTGTGGCGGCTAAAGAGGTAGATATCAAGCTTTCTATCAGCGCTTTTATCAATGAAGAATATATTGCAGAAGAGCGTGTGAGGTTGGAGTTGTATCGACGTTTGAGTCGTTGTGGAAGTGTGCATGACGTCTTAGAGATTGAAGAAGAGATGATCGATCGTTTTGGCAAACTCGATGTAACGACAAAACAGTTTTTAGAGATGATTGAGATTAAGATTTTAGCGACTCAAAAAGGGATTGTGTTCATCTCCAATTATGGACAGAACATTACATGTAAAGATGAAAAAGAGGCCAAAACACTTTTACAATCCAGAAGCCGAGATGACGATGATATCATCGCAACGGTTTTAGCATACTTAAGGAAAAAAGCGTGAAAATAGCCTTTATCGGAGATATTGTCGGCAAACCAGGGCGTAGCATGCTTCAAAACTATCTTAAAAAAATTCGCTCCGAATTTGCGCTTGATATGGTCATTGCCAATGGCGAAAATGCCAGTCATGGTTTTGGACTGAGTATTGAACACGCAAAAGAGCTTCTTCTGTGCGGCGTTGATATGATTAGCGGTGGAAACCATTCGTGGGATAAAAAAGAGATTATCCCGCTTCTAGATTCTATGCCAATTCTTCGCCCGCTCAATTATCCTGAGGGTGTGGCAGGTAGTGGGGTTAAAGTTTTACATGTAAAAGGTGAAGACGTAGCGGTTGTAAACATTTTGGGACATTATGGAATGCCCATGGTTGAAAACCCCTTCTTAGTGGCAAAAAAAGCTGTAGAGGATTTACATGTAAAAGGGATTAAGACGATTATTGTTGATTTTCACGCCGAGGTGACTTCGGAAAAATACGCCATGTTGCATCTTTTAAAATCCCACGTCACTGCCATTTTAGGAACACATACGCATGTGGGAACGGATGATTTGATGGTAGTTGATGGAACGTGTTATGTGAGTGATGTGGGTCTTAGTGGATGTCGGGATGGGGTCATAGGCATGGATAAAGATGCACCCTTGAAACGTTTTTTAACGGGGCTTCCTGCCAGCCTTGAAATCCCTAAAAAGTGTAAAAAAATTCTTCAAATGATTATTTTGGAAATAGAAGAGGGCAAGTGCATTGAAGCGCATAAACTTCGCATTTTTGATGACCAAGAACGCGTGATGGTAAGGGCTTTGCATGAATGATAGTTTTGAATTGCTCTGTTTATTGAAACAAAGAGGTCATCTCAAAACTTCACGTGATCCTCTTTGGTGGCCACGCTCAAGAAGTTTTTGGGTGATTGTGGGAGCTATTTTAACGCAACAGAGCAAATGGGAAAAAGTGGAGCAAAGTATTGATAATTTAGAGCGAGTAGGGATAAACTCCCTAGAAAAGCTTGCTTCATGCGAGCTAGAATTGTTAAGCCAGATGATTAAACCCAGCGGTTTTTACAACACCAAAGCACACAATCTCAAAAAACTAAGCCAAGCTATTTTAGAAGCATTTGGAAGTTTTGAAGCCTTTTGTGAAAATGTGAGTCGTGAATGGCTTTTGGGACAAAAAGGGATAGGCGAGGAGAGTGCGGATAGTATTTTGTGTTATGCGTGTGGACGTGAAGCAATGGTGGTTGATGCGTACAGTGCGCGCTTAGTGTATGCGTTTGGGTATGAATTTGAAAGTTATGAGGCATTGCAAGCATGGTTTTGTGAGGGAATTGATGCCAACTGGGCAAAGGTAGCGTCTGTTTATGGGAAAGAGCTTTCTTTAAATGAACTCTATGCGCGGTTTCATGGAAAAATTGTGGAGTTTTGTAAAGAAAATAGCAAGGGAAAAGTAGTGGATATAAGTTGTTTGGGATAAAAATCCCAAACACTATTAAAGGTTGTGCTCTTTTTTATAAGCCATAATCATTGCATACGCTTCATCTTTAAGGTGAAGTTTCTCTTTTTTCATCGCTTCAAGTTCCAAATCACTGGCGTGCTCGCGACCTTCTGTGATATCGGTAATTTTTTGGTCTAAATCATTGTGTTTTTCAAAAATTTTTGCAAAGTGTGCATTGTCAACTTTAAGTTTTGAGATGATGTCTCTGTATTCGTGTAGCATGTTTTCTCCTTTTTTATGGTTGTTTTATTGTATCAAAAAATGACTTAAGTTCTATAATCAGCATTAATTTTGACGTACTCATGCCCTAAATCACAGCCATAAGCAGTAAATGAACCTTCCCCTAAGCCTAAATCACAGTGAATTTTAAACGACTCTTTTTTCATCACAGCCGCTGCTTTTTTTTCCGCTTCTGTATCTAATGAGCGTTGCTCTTTTGAATAGATGAGCACATCATCGTAATGAATGACCAGAGTCTCTTCATTACATGTAATGCCACTAGCGCCTATCGTTGAAGCAATACGTCCCCAATTTGGGTCTTCGCCAAAGAGAGCCGTTTTAACTAAAAGTGAGTTACTTAACGCTTTAGCGGCTTTTTCAGCCTCTGCACTGCTTTTTGCGCCACTGACCTCAAAGGCTACGACTTTCGTTGCACCCTCACCATCTTTGACCAACATAAGACTAAGCTCTTTGGTGAGCATTTTCAAAGCTTCATTGAACGCTTCTTTGTCATAAGAGGCTTTTTTAGAACTTAAGAGTAAAACCGTATCATTGGTTGAGGTGTCCCCATCGACACTGACAGCATTAAAAGAGTTTTCGATGGCTGGAAGTAAAAGTGCATCCATATCAACTTTAGGAATATTCGCATCGGTGAGGATAAAGCACAGCATCGTTGCCATCGCAGGATTAATCATCCCAGCACCCTTGCAAATCGCGGCAATATGGAAAAAGGAGCCATCTTCCAAAATGACTTTAAAGCACAGCTCTTTTTTGAAGCTATCGGTCGTCATAATTGCCGATGCTGTGGAGTGTGAATTTTTGGCATTAAAATCAAATGTTGAAAATGCACCGGAGAGCTTTTCAATATTTAAACGGTATCCAATAACTCCTGTTGAGCTCATAATGGGATTGTGAAGGGTTGGAAAAATGGATTTGAGTTTTCCAAAAAGGGTATCGATATCTTCAATGCCTTTTTCTCCCGTCATTGCATTGGCATTTTTAGCGTTCATCAAAATAAAATTGGTTTGAAACCCTTTGGGATAGCGTAAAAAATGTTTAATGGGTGCAGCTTGAAAGACATTGGTGGTAAAGACGGCACTGACGTCGCAAGGCTCATCGGAGCGAATGAAAGCAACATCTTCTTTGTTATTAGGCTTAAATCCAGCCGATACACCTTGGCAGAAAAAACCAGCAACATTATCCAATCCATTTTTAAGAGGTAGAATGGTAAACATGGCTCAATCCTTTGGAATGATAATTAAAAAGAGGAAAAAAGAGGAAAAGGGAGCTAAAAATCTCTCCCTAAGGAGAAATTTTTAGCCGTTTTTCTTCATAGTACGAAGTGTTGAAGCAGCAATTCTAATTTTTTGAGTTGTTCCATCTTCGAGAGTTACACGAACTGTTCTAAGATTTGGAAGAAATCTTCTTTTAGTTTTGTTGTTTGCGTGGCTTACGTTGTTTCCAACCATAGGACCTTTTCCAGTAATTGCGCATTTTCTTGCCATTGGGGATTCCTTAAAATTTTTATCGTGAATTGTACATCAAAAAAGCAAAAGAGATGCTTAATTGATTTCGAAGCTTGGAATTATAGCGAAATTATTCTAATTTTTGATACAATTTGCATAAATTTTTTAAAGGCTATGATAATGTTAGTGGCACCAAGTATTCTCTCTGCTGATTTTGGAAGATTGAGTGAAGAGATAAAAGCGATTTGTGAAGCAGGGTGTGATTTGGTGCATGTGGATGTGATGGACGGGCATTTTGTTCCAAATCTTACCATTGGACCTGTTGTGGTAAATGCTGTGGCTAAGGCAACTACTAAACCACTTGATGTGCATCTTATGGTGGAGAATAATACTTTTTTTGTGGATTTGTTTGCTCCTTTAAAACCAAAATACATCTCTTTTCATATTGAAGAAGAAAAACATCCGCATCGTTTGATTCAAAAAATACGAGATTTAGGTATTTCTCCAGCCATTACGCTTAACCCTCATACCTCTCCTTCTACGATTGAATATTTATTGGAAGATTTGGATATGGTGCTTTTAATGAGTGTTAATCCAGGGTTTGGTGGACAAAAATTTATCCCCAGTGTGCTTGAAAAATCAGCCCGTTTAAAAGAGATGATACTCAAAAAAAATGCCAAAACCCTCATCGAAGTGGATGGTGGTGTGAACAATCACAATGTAAAAGCTCTAGCAGATGCAGGGGTGGACATCGTGGTTGCGGGGAATTATGTTTTTGGAGCCAGTGATTATAAAAGCGCTATAGCATCGCTTAAAGTTTAGTGTATGTGGGTTAAAATTTGCGGTATTACCACTCTTGAAGATGCACGTTGCGCTATAGATGCAGGTGCAGATGCGTTAGGCTTTGTTTTTTATCCCAAGTCGCCTCGCTACATTACGCCTGAAAATGCTAAAGCCATTGTAGCGCAACTCCCTTTACATGTAAAAAAGATTGGGTTATTTGTAGAAGCGTTGCCAGAAGAGATTAATGTTACATGTAAAACATCTTTTATGGATATGGCACAGATTCATTTTGAAGTGGATGAAATGTTTTTGTTAGCACTTGATGTTCCTTATCTTTTAGTGACACGTGCTCAAAAACAAAGTGATGTGACCCAATACCACGGTAGACTTCGTTTGGTGGATGCGTATGTAGAGAGTTTTGGTGGCGCAGGAGCGCGCTTAGAGCTTTCATGGTTTGACAATGTTGATACGGAAAATATCATTTTAGCGGGTGGACTCACACCTTTGAATGTTGAAGAGGTAAAATCATTTGGTTTTTACGGGGTAGATGTCAGCAGTGGTGTTGAAAAGTCTAAAGGAATCAAAGACCACGAAAAAATACGTGCCTTTTTAAAAAAGGCAAAAGCGTGAGACCACTGGATACCTTTATACAAAAAATAGTTCAAAAACCCATCTTTCACAAAGAGTTTTTTGCCAAAATGCGCTCTTTTAAAGAGCTTGAATACGTGGACGTAGAAGACCTTCACAGTTTACGACTCTTAGGCTTGCCGATTACAAAGTACAACAATTATGCTTTTACGCTTGAAAGTGTCACGATGCCCATACAAAAAGCAAAGTTTTGCATTGTCGATATTGAAGCCAACGGAAGTAAACCTAGTCTGAATCAAATCATCGAAATCGGTGCGGTGATGATAGAAAATGGTGAAGAAATAGGGCGGTTTTCTTCTTTGGCGAAAACCGATATCTTGCCAGATTCTATTGCGCAGTTAACGGGAATTACCTTAGGAGATTTAAGCGATGCGCCAAGTTTAAAAAGTGTTTTGGAAGCGTTTCGCTTGTTTCTAAATGATGCTATTTTTGTGGCGCATAATGTTAATTTTGACTACTATTTTATCTCGTATGCTCTAGAACAAGCAGGCTTTGGACCTATGCTTAATCGTCGTTTATGCACGATTGATTTAGCCAGAAAATGCATTGAAGCTCCAAAATATGGGCTGAGTGCCTTAAGTGAGTATTTAGGTATTTCCTTTGAAAACCATCATCGAGCACTTTGTGATGCGGGGGCAACAAAAAGTGTCTTTTTAAAAGCACTGGAAAATTTACCACCAGAAGTTGAAACGGTGGAGCAGTTGATTGCGTTTACGAAGCCTTCGCAGATGAAAAAAAAGAAGAAAGAGAAGAAGCCCGAATAAAAGGGCTTCTTCTCTTACAGATACATTCCCATAAATTTGACGTAATTGTTTGCTGAAGTGTACAAAGAAGCCACTTCTTCGTCGCTTAAAGCTCTCACCACCTTAGCAGGGTTTCCCATAATCATAGAGCGTGGGGGAAAATTTTTATTGCGTGTTACAAGGGAGCCTGCGGCGACGATAGACTCTTTTCCAATAACCGCACCATCTAAGATGGTCGAACTCATCCCTATTAAGCACGCATCTTCAATAGTACAACCGTGCAAGGTGACACTATGCCCTACGGTGACATTATCGCCCACCGTTGTCATAAATCCATCGCTTTTATCCTCACGGGTGTAGTGGGTGACATGCACCACACTTCTATCTTGGATACTGGTATTTTTCCCAATGCGAATAGCATTCACATCGCCCCTTAGCACCGCCCCAAACCAAATAGAACTTCCCTCGCCAATGCTCACTTCGCCAATAATATCCGCACTAGGCGCTACAAAAACATTGTGAGCAATTGTTGGTTTTACCCCTTGAAATTCCAGAATCATCAGCTCTCCTTAAAGAGGCGTTTTGCTAACTTTTCAGCTTTATGAGAAGTCGTATCTTTCTTTTGCGCTTTATAGATTTTGTTCATATAATCTTCTAAAACGGTATGGTTATTGATAGCCCGCTCTTCGGTGTGTGAGACTTGCGTGTATTCGCCATCACTGCCAAGTGTCCAACTGAGCATATTGTCATTGAGTTGAAGCTGTAAAATTTCGAAGATTTTTTGCTGAATCGCTCTATCAAAAATAGGCGTCATCAACTCCAAACGTCGCTCCAAGTTTCGTGGCATCCAATCGGCACTCGAGATAAACGTCGTCGTAGGTTCTCCATTTTTAAAGTAAAAAATACGAGCATGTTCTAAGTATTTTCCGATGATGGATTTGACACGAATGTTTTCACTAATGCCCTCAACCCCTGGTCGAAGTGAACAAATACCTCGCGCGATGATGTCGATTTGAACGCCTTGCATAGAAGCATAATAAAGTGCTTGAATCACATCAGGGTCAACCAAAGAGTTCATCTTCACGATAATACGCCCTTCACTGCCATATTTGGCTTCATTGTTAATCAAACCAATGACTTTAGGCTTGATTTGTGTGGGCGACATAGAGAGAATTTCAAGTTTTTTATGCTTTGAAAAACCTGATAAAATGTGAAAGAACGTTGTGCCATCTTTGGCAAACTCTTCTTTACATGTAAAGAAACTGGTGTCGGTATAGACTTTTGCAGTTGCACCATTGTAGTTACCTGTCCCTAAATGCATATAAAATTTTAGCTTGCCATCTTCTTCTTGACGAATGACTTGAGCGATTTTGGCATGGACTTTAAAACCGGTGATGCCATACACCACGTGCGCTCCCGCTTGCTCCAACGCTTTTGCCCAGTGAAGATTGTTTTCCTCATCAAATCTAGCTTTAAGCTCAACCACGGCGGTGACTTGTTTTCCTTCATTGGCTGCATCGATGAGTGCTTGAACAATTTGAGAATTTTTCTCAACACGGTACAGTGTCATACGAATGGAGATAACTTTTGGGTCTTTTGAAGCCTCTTTGATAAGGCGAAGAACGGGGTCAAAACTTTCATACGGGTGAAACAATAAAACATCGCTTTTATCAATCACTTTAAAGACCGACTCATTGGTATCAAACGGAGGTAAGACTTTTGGGTTGTATGGCGGGAGGGCTAGGTGAGAGAAATCTTTATTGCCCACAATTTGCCATAAGGCTCCAAGGTTAAGAGGGATTTTATAGGTGTAAATATCTTTAAAAAAGATTTGCATGTGCGAATTTAAAAACTCAAGCAGATCAGGGTCACTGTCTTCTTGAATGTTTAAGCGTACAAAAGCCCCTTTTCGGCGAAGTTTGAGCCCTTGTTCCATAATCATCATAAAATCATCCGCTTCTTCTTCTTCGATGACCATATCCGCATTTCGAGTCACCCTAAATGCCGCAGAAGCCACCAAGCGATACCCTGGAAATATCTCTTCCACATGACGTTTGACAATGGTTTCAATAGGCACATAGGTATGATCACCCGCTTGAAAAAAGCGTGGTAAAACACGAGGAATACGAATCATGCCGTATTTAAAATTTCCTTCTTCTTCGCTCTCCCTGTCTTGAAGTTTGACCGCAAGCGAGAAGCTTAGGTTGTTAAGGTGTGGGAATGGATGCGTGGCATTGACCGCAATAGGAACGATAACAGGCAAGATATTGGAAAAAAAGTAGTTATCGGAGAGTTTTGCCAAGGCAGGACTTAGCTCTTCATAGCCTTTGACAAAAAGGTTTTCTTGCTCCAAATCTTTAACAATTTCATTGTAGCTGGCTTGAATCACCTCTTTTTCACTGGCAAGATAAGCTCTGATTTCTCTGAGTTGATCCAGTGGTGTTTTTTGATCAGCTCCCGTTTCGATAACCCCCGCGCTAAAAAGTTGTTTTAATCCCGCCACACGAATCATATAAAATTCATCTAAGTTCGTTGCATAAATGGCTAAGAATTTGAGTCGTTCAAAAAGAGGAAGGTCTTTTTTAAGAGATTGGGCAAGAACTCTGGTATTAAATTTGAGCCATGAAAGTTCTCGGTTTAAGTAAAGACTAGAATCATTTAAATCAAGCACAGCAGCATCCTTTTTAAGATGTAAAATGGGATATTTTAGCAAAAAAAAGTTATAAAAAGGTAACGCGCTTTAGGCATAGTTCGAAAAGTGGCTCTCTTGAGGTGTGTTATTGGCTTGGTATGCCTCTTTGGCTTTGCCTAAGAGTTCATTTTGCATAGCCCGAGCCATCTCAAGTCTGGCTTGCATTTGAAGCATCGAGGCAGTGGCAGCGACTTGATAATCTGTCGGGCTTGGGTCACTTGGGGCAAGTGCGGCCGCTCGTACCAGTTGCATTTTTTTAACGGTTGCTTCTGGCTCATTTTCAGGGGCTGTATCGATGGCAACTTCGCCGCCAATGGCATAAAGCCTCTCATCGGGTGCTTTTTGGTAAACAAAAGTTGCACCGCTTAAAATGACACCCGCACCTGCTGAGATATGCGCTCTCTCATGGGCTTTTACCGCAGTGTCTTTGGCTTGAAGTCGTGAAACGAGGGCTTTTTCAGATGAGGTGAGTTCTGTCGAGTTGGATGTTTCATCACTCTTTTTTTCAGACACAGAAGAGGCTTTTGCAGAACTATAAGGGGCATCAATACGTGTATAAGAAGCATTAAGAAAGCTATGAACTCTCATCGTGTTTCTCCTGAAATTAGAACTATTTTAGCACAAAATTCCTTTACATGTAAGCACGTTTTATGCCTTTTTGAGCTTTTCGATCTGGTCTCGAAGCTTGGCCGCTTTTTCAAATTCAAGTATTTTTGCCGCTTCGTGCATTGCTTTAGTTAGCTCTGCAATGATTTTTTTCTTTTGCGATGGGGGAATTTTGTCTTTTTCATTGAACGTATTGTAAATATCGGCGTGTTCTTCTAGTTTGAGATTTTCATCCATCTTACGTGTTGTACTAGTCGGCGTTATGCCATGCTGTTTATTGTAAGCTTCTTGGATAGCCCGTCTACGAAGGGTCGTTTCTATCGCTTTTTGCATGGAGTCGGTTATTTTTTCTGCAAACATGATGACTCTGCCATTCAAATTTCGTGCGGCTCTTCCCATAGTTTGAATTAAGCTTGTCTCCGAGCGCAAAAAGCCCTCTTTGTCTGCATCCAAGATAGCCACTAAGGAGACTTCAGGCAAGTCAAGCCCTTCACGAAGCAGGTTAATACCCACCAGAACATCAAATTCACCCACACGAAGTGCGCGTATGATTTGGTTACGCTCAATTGCGTCGATGTCTGAGTGCATGTATTTTATTTTTATCCCTAAATCAGCGTAGTAGCGTGTAAGTTCTTCTGCCATTTTTTTGGTGAGCACGGTGACAAGCACTTTTTCGTTTTTACATGTAACGTCTTTAATTTTATCAAAGAGTGTTTCAACTTGGTTTTTACTGCTTAAAATTTCCACTTCAGGATCAAGGAGTCCCGTAGGTCGGATGATTTGTTCCGCGGTATGCTCGCCGCTAAGATTTAGTTCCAACTCCTTAGGTGTTGCACTGACAAAAAGGTAACGTGGTGCTTTGTTGATGAACTCATCAAACATTAAAGGACGGTTATCCAATGCACTAGGAAGCCTAAAGCCATACTCGACTAAAACCTCTTTACGGCTTCGATCGCCTGCAAACATGCCACGAAATTGGGGAAGACTGACATGCGATTCATCGACGATGACCAAGTACTCTTTGTTCATCGCTTCAAAATAATCAAAAAGAGAGTAAGGTGTTGCTCCTGGCTCTATGCCTGTGAGGTAGCGCGCATAGTTTTCGATGCCTTTACACATCCCAGTAGCCCCCAACATCTCTAAGTCAAATTCAACACGTTGTTTGAGACGTTGGTGTTCAACGAGTTTATTTTCCGCTTTAAAGTAAGCTAAGCGTTCATCTAACTCTTTTTCAATGGATTTGATGGCTTTTTGAAGGCGTTCATGTCCTACGATAAACTGATTGGCAGCGTAGATGACCACTTTGTCCAGATACTGAAGCTTTTTATTGAGCAGGACTTCAAAGTAGTAGATACTTTCCACTTCATCGCCAAAAAACTCCACACGAATGGCTTCTTCTTCACTGTAAGCAGGATAGATGTCGATAACATCGCCACTGACCCTAAAACACCCACGATCAAAAAAAGTGTCGTTGCGTGTGTACCCCATGTCTACAAGGCGTAACAAAAGTGTTTTTTGGT
Organism: Sulfurospirillum sp.; assembly: GCA_018058685.1. Lineage (GTDB taxonomy): Bacteria > Campylobacterota > Campylobacteria > Campylobacterales > Sulfurospirillaceae > Sulfurospirillum. The sequence goes on along the minus strand of JAGOZL010000004.1, from coordinate 576 downwards.
TGATGCTTTTTCCTTTTTCGATGATTTGCACCATCTCTTTGTACTCACTTGGGTCGCCTAAGCCGTAGTTTGCAGAGACGGAAGCCACGCAGATGACATCATCATAACTCAGTAGTGAAGCAGTGGCGCTTAGGCGTAAACGTTCTAACTCTTCATTGATGGAACTGTCTTTTTCGATAAATAAATCGCTTCTAGGAATATACGCCTCAGGCTGATAATAATCATAGTAGCTGATAAAATACTCCACGTGATTGTCAGGGAAAAAGCCTTTAAATTCACTGTAAAGTTGAGCGGCAAGGGTTTTGTTGTGTGTCATAACTAAAGTGGGCATTTTTAGTTTTTGAATGATTTGCGCCATCGTATAGGTTTTTCCACTGCCCGTCACCCCAATAAGAGTTTGATAACGGCTTCCTTTTTTGATGGAAGCCGTTAGTTTTTCAATGGCGTGCGGTTGGTCGCCTGAGGGTTGATAAGGGCTTTGAAGATGAAATTCGCTCATAGTTGATACTTTTTAATTTTTTTTGTTACAATTATAGCCAATAGTCCCAAAATGGAGCCAAGCATGTTTGAAGAAGA
>JAGOZL010000031.1 GCA_018058685.1 Sulfurospirillum sp. | reverse complement strand
TAAGCTTAATGGAAATTGCGCCTGATTTTTTTGATGAAGCGATGAATGAACTCAGAGTTGTTTTTGAAAAACAACGTGATAGGCTTGATGAGTTAGAAGAGATTGATGTTGAAGCGATGTTAGACCGGATTGAGAAAATCGCTCAGTTAAAAAAACGATATGGCTCCATAGAAGAAGTATTAGCGCATTTGGTTCGCAGAAAAGAAGAACTTGCACGGTATGAAAATATTGGTTTTGAAAAACAAACACTAGCGAAAGAAGTATCACTTCTAAAAGCAAAAGTAGATGAAACAAGCTTAGCATTAAGTCAGATTCGAAAAGCACATCTTTCTCTTTTGGAAGCGTCATTAAACAGCTATCTAAAAGAACTTTATATGCCAGAGGTTCATCTCTTTCTTGAAGAAGGAGCCTTGAATGAACAAGGCTTTGATATTTTGCGTGTGAATTTGGGCAAAGTGGATTTAAAAAAAATCAGCTCAGGCGAATATAACCGATTGCGTTTAGCATTCCTAGCAACTTACAACACCTTTTTACTTTCCGAGCAAGGCGTTCTTATTTTAGATGAAATCGATGCGAACTTAAGTGGCAAAGAGTCGATGAGTGTTGCGAATGTTCTAAAAATGCTTTCATCAAAATATCAGATTTTTGCAATCTCTCATCAACCCCAACTCTCATCAATGGCAGAGCAGCATTTTTTAGTAACAAAAGATAGCCTACACGGTAGCCATGTTGCATTACTTGAAAAAGAACAACGCATTGTGGAATTAGCACGTATGGTAAGTGGTGAAAATGTGAGTGATGAAGCACTCTCTTTTGCTAAAACACTCTTTGAGAGTAACCATTCGTAACGTTTTTTAAATTTCTCGTTTTCATATGGTTTAAAAATCATACAAATATCATACCTTTAGATTAATCTCTACGCAGAGTTCACATTTATTAGGAGGTTTTGTATGCAAACTTGGCAACAAGTTTATGCTCCCATCGCTGGGAGTTTAGGATTATCTGCGCTTGCAGCGCTTATCCCTATTGTTTTCTTCTTCTTAGCACTGGCTGTGTTTAGAATGAAAGGTCATTTCGCGGCAACCATTACACTAGCACTTTCCATGATTGTGGCTGTTGTAGGGTTTGGTATGCCTACTAATATGGCATTTGCTTCGGCAGGATACGGCTTTTTGTATGGTCTTTGGCCAATTGCTTGGATTATCGTTGCATCGGTTTTCCTCTACAAATTAACGGTTAAAAGTGGGCAGTTTGGGATTATTCGTAACTCCATTATTAGCATTACCGAAGACCAAAGAATTCAAGTTGTCTTGATTGGTTTCGCGTTTGGTGCATTTTTGGAAGGTGCCGCAGGTTTTGGTGCTCCCGTTGCGATTACCGCTGCAATTCTTGTAGGTCTTGGTTTTAATCCAATCTATGCTGCGGGACTTTGTTTGATCGCAAATACAGCGCCTGTTGCGTTTGGTGCTTTGGGGATTCCTATCTTAGTTGCAGGTAAAGTAACAAATATTGATCCATTCGTTGTTGGAGCGATGGCAGGACGTCAATTACCATTCCTCTCAATCATTATTCCTCTTTGGATTGTTGCGATGATGGATGGTTGGAAAGGCGTTAAGGAAGTATGGCCAGCAGCATTGGTTGCCGGTGGTAGTTTTGCGATTTCACAATACTTAACATCTAACTTTATTGGACCAGAGTTACCAGACGTTACATCTGCGATTGCTTCTATCGTTCTTACAACACTTTTCTTGAAAGTATGGAAGCCTAAGAATATCATGAAAGGTCATGTATCAGCTGAACTTGAAGCAGAAACACGAAAAGCACACACAGGTGGCGAAGTATTTAAAGCATGGTCACCGTTTATTATCCTTTCTATCATGGTTACTATTTGGACAACAAACTGGTTTAAAGCATTTTTTGCCAAAGGCCAAATTTTAGCAGGTACGATATTCAACTTTGAATTTACAAGTATCAGTAAAATGATCTTCAAAATGGCACCAATTGTTAAAGACCCAACGCCATTTGCAGTTGTGTACACATTCAATCCGCTTTCAGCGACTGGTACAGCTATCTTCTTTGCGGCAATCATCTCTATGTTTGTCTTAAGAGTCAATGTTTCTACCGCTGTTAAAACCATGGGTGAAACACTGTTTGAACTTAAATGGGCAATCTTATCAATCGGTATGGTTTTAGGTTTCGCATTTGTTATGAACTATTCAGGTATGTCAACAACGATGGCACTTGTTCTTGCGAACACAGGCTTCTTGTTCCCATTCTTCTCACCAATCTTAGGATGGTTAGGCGTGTTCTTAACAGGTTCAGATACATCATCCAATGCACTTTTCTGCGGACTACAACAAAATACAGCACAACAATTAGGGCTTAATGAAACCTTGATGGTTGCTGCAAATACAACCGGTGGTGTATGTGGTAAGATGATTTCTCCACAATCTATCTCGATTGCGTGTGCGTCTGCTGGTATCGTTGGAAGAGAGTCTGATCTCTTTAGATTTACCGTAAAACACAGTATTATTCTTGTTATTATTATGGGTCTTATGACAATGTCACAAGCTTATATTTTCACATGGATGATTCCGTAATCAATTTGCACTAAAATCTCTACTCAAGAGCTGCATAGCTTCAGCGATGCAGCTCTTATCTTCCATTTATAAAACTTCCATTTTTTTTATGTTAAAATCTATCTTTACATGTAAGCCTCCAAAGGATACCAATGGCAAAAGAAAAAATTTTAATCGTAGAAGACAATAAAGCACTTTCAAAACTTATCATCAAAAAAATGCAATCAAGCTTAGATTTTGATGTCGTTTCGGCATACACGTATGAAGAAGCACGCGCCTTGGTTGAAGAGGACGATGATTATTTTGTAGCACTGTTGGATTTGAATCTTCCTGACGCTCCCGATGGGGAAGTGGTCGATATGATTTTATCGCATAAAATACCCTCTATTGTTTTGACAGGTTCGATGGATAAAGAGGTGCGGGAAGCTATTTTAAAAAAAGATGTGATTGATTATGTGTTTAAAGGCAACATTGATGATGTCAATTATATCTTTGCGCTGATTGAGCGATTGCATAAAAACAGAGGCATTAAAGTTTTGGTTGTGGATGATTCTATTGCGACACGAGCGCATATCAAAGCACTGTTACAGCAGCAAATGTTTACCGTTTTAGTCGCTGCTCATGGCGAAGAAGCTTTGGTGTTTTTGGAAAACAACCCTGATATTAAACTCATCTTAACAGACTTTAATATGCCTGTGATTAATGGTGTGGAGCTTACGAAAGAGGTACGTAAACGCTACAGTAAAAATGAACTCTCTATTATTGCGATGACGGCAACGAATACAGAGCTGATTTCCGCAAAGTTTCTTAAAATCGGGGCAAACGATTTTATCAATAAGCCTTTTACGAAAGAAGAGATAGCGTGTCGTATTCATAACTCTTTGGATGCGCTTGAGCATATTGCAAAAATTACACAAATGGCACAGCGAGATTTTCTTACAGGTGCTTACAACAGACGCTACTTTTTTGAAACAATGGATGCGTATAAAAAAGCTTTGCAAGAAAAAGAAGAGCCTTTTGCCTTAGGTCTTATTGATATTGATGATTTTAAAGCTATCAATGATAATTTAGGGCACAGTGTCGGTGACATGGTCATGGTCGAACTCGTCCAAAATATCGAAAAAAGCCTCGATAATGGTGATATCGTTGCTCGTTTTGGGGATGAGGAGTTTTGTGTAGTTCTTAAAAATAAAGACCATAAAAAAGCCTTAGAATGGTTTTTAAAACTCAAATCCAAAATTAACTCATTAAGCCTTCGTACCAAAGAGGGTAAAAATGTCGGGTTTAGCCTTAGTATTGGTGTTGCTTTTAGTGATGGGGGCGATACCAATGAAATGCTTAAACAAGCTGATTTTGCACTACGAAAAGCAAAACAAAATGGTAAAAATAGGGTAGAAATCGCGTAATGATGATAGATACACATTGCCATTTGGATGATGCTCGGTATAAAGAAGATTTGGAGCATGTGATTGAGCGCGCATATAGCGCAGGTGTCACAGGTATGCTTATTCCTGGAGCCGATATTGAGGATTTGTCACGAGCCAAAGAGATAGCACATCGGTATGAGAATATCTATTTTGCAGCGGGTGTTCATCCGTATCATCACGATCAATATGACGAAAAAATATTACGAAATTTTTTACAAGATCCCAAATGTATTGCTGTGGGGGAATGTGGTCTAGATTATTATCGTTTGCCCGAAGATGAAGACGAAAAACAGCAAGAAGTACAAAAGCAAAAAGAGATTTTTGCACAGCATATTCGCCTTGCAAAAGAGCTAAAAAAGCCTTTAATTGTTCATATCAGAGAAGCAAATGACGATAGTAAAAAAGTCTTACTTGAAGAAAATGCTTCTGAAATAGGAGGTGTTTTACACTGCTACAATGCTTCAAAACATCTTTTAGATTTAGCAAATCATGGTTTTTATTTTGGTATAGGTGGCGTAATAACGTTTAAAAATGCAAAAGCATTGGTTGAGGTTTTACCCTTGATTCCTAGGGAAAAATTGTTACTTGAAACCGATGGTCCCTACCTGACACCTATGCCATTTAGGGGTGAGAGAAATGAGCCTGCTTATACCACGTTCGTTGCAGAAAAGATGTCAGAACTTTTACATGTAAGTGTCACACAATTACACGAATTGACAACAAATAATGCGATTTGTCTCTTTAAAGCTTTTAAAAAGTGAAGTTGAGGTAAAATCTGACGATATACTATACTTGAAGGAGATGCATGTTGAAGATTCTGCTCACTCTTTTTTTACTCTTCCAGAGCCTGCACGCCTTTTTAAACACTGATACAAACTACCAAAAACAACTCTCCGTTTTAAAAGAATTTGATTTACCTGTAAGCTTTTTAAAAGACTCTATTTTTATCTCTATGAAAGAAGATGTTGAAACGTACAAGACAAAACACTTTTTAAAAGTGCTTGAAAATGGTGACCGTTTTGTACCTGTATTACAGCAAATGATGCAAGATGCAGACGTTCCAGCTGAATTTTTATACCTTGCTATGACCGAGTCTAGCTTTAACCCTTACTCTTCTTCTCCTGCCAAAGCGGCAGGTATTTGGCAGTTTATCCCTGGAACGGCGAAGATGTACAGTCTGGTCAACAATGCCTATGTCGATGAACGACGGGATCCTATCAAATCAACGGAAGCTGCGATTAAGTATCTTAAAACGTTGCATGGAATGTTTGGAAAGTGGTACCTTGCCGCTTTGGCGTACAACTGTGGAGAAGGTGCTTTAGCCAAAGCTATTGCAAAAGCAGGGACTGATGATATCAGTGTGCTTTTAGATGAAAATAAAAAATACCTTCCCAAAGAGAGTCGGTTCTATATTCGTAAAATTTTAATGATGAGCTTTATCTCTAACAGTACCGATTTTATGCTTGAAAACGGTTCTGAGCATCTTTTAAATCGTGCCAATAATGATACATTTTTAAAAGTTGATGTCAAAAGTGGGACGCATTTACGTGATGTTGCGCAAAGTATTCAAGTCACTTATGAAGAGCTTAAGTCTTATAATCCGCATTTAAAACATGGATTTACTTCTCCTGTGGCAAGTAAGGGGTATATTTACATTCCACAAGATAGACAGATCGCTTTTTCTCAAAACTTTGACCATACCAAAGAGCCTCAAAAATATGCTATTTATACAGCACAAAAGGGTGATTCTATTCAGAGTATTGCTAAAAAGCATGGGGTGAATTTTCAAGAACTCATGAAACTGAATGCTCTTCAAAGTGCTGCACTCAAGCCTAAAACAGAATTAATCGTCCCTTTTGGTGCTAAACCATCGATGGATGCTGCTGAGGCTAAAGCACCATCTTCAACTGTGTATGTCATTAAAACGGGTGATACCATGGAGATGCTTTCTCGTAAGTATGCGGTTTCTGTTGAACAATTAATGAAGGTCAATAAAAAGAAAGATCGCTTAGTCAAAGCGGGAGAGCGTATTGTCATTCCTAAAAATTAGCCACATCTTCTTCGCTTTTGTTTTAGGTTTTGCAGGATGTTCGACTAGAAATGAGTATTACGCACCCTCTTCATCAGGAAAAATGACTGTTGAAAGCAGTGGAAAGATTATTGATACACCCAATATGCACCGTGCAACGATGCGTCCTTATACGATTGATGGGAAAACGTATCAGCCCACACACGTAAGCGTGGGTGATTATTTTAGTGGTGTTGCCAGTTGGTATGGTAAAGATTTTCATGGAAAAAAAACCTCCAATGGCGAAATCTACAATATGAATGATATGACAGCTGCACACAAAACATTTCCTATGAATACGATGCTAAAGGTGACCAACCTTAAAAACAATAAAAGCATAGTCGTTCGTGTTAATGATCGAGGTCCTTTTGTTGGAACGCGCATTATTGATTTATCTTATCTAGCAGCCACACGATTGGATTTAGTTGCCAATGGAACAGGTCCTGTTGGACTTGAAGTGATTGGATTTGCAGGGGTAATAGCACCAGCGGGTGCACCTAAAGAGAGTGTGGTTGTGAGTGATTATTTTGTGCAAATTGGGGCATTTAGAAATAAAGAGGGTGCGCATAAATTTGCACAAAGCAATACCAATCTAAACGGACGCTATAATGCGGTTGTAAAAGAGGGTATTTTAGAAAATCAGCCGATATACCGAGTATGGCTTAAAGGTTTTGCGAGTGATGCAGAAGCTGATGATTTTATAATAAAAGGGCATTTTAAAGGCTCGTTTATTGTTAAGGAATAAAAAATGGTACAAAAAGTAGAGAGAATAACGAAAGAGACGAGTATTTGTGTTGAGTTAAATCTTCATGGAACAGGACAATCGTCTATTGCAACAGGGATAGGTTTTTTTGACCATATGTTAGAAGCCTTTGCGAAGCATGCGTGGATTGATTTGAGTCTTACATGTAAAGGCGATACGCATATTGATTTTCACCATAGTGTCGAAGATGTAGGCATTGCCTTAGGTCAAGCTTTGCGCGAAGCTATTTATCCTATTGTGAGTATTGAGCGTTATGGCAATGCTGTGGTGGTGATGGATGAAGCTGCTGTGGAATGTGCATTGGATTTGAGTAATCGTCCCTACCTTGTCTATGAGATAGAGATAGATGGGAAAGTGGGTGAGTTTGACGTGGAATTGGCAGAGGAGTTTTTTAGAGCTTTAATGCATAATGCAGGTATTACGGCACATATCATAGCCCTTCGTGGTAAAAACAAGCACCATCTTTTAGAAGCGGCGTTTAAAGCCTTTGCTGTAGCACTTCGTCGCAGCTTGGTCAAAAATGAGCGAGCAGGCATCCCTAGTACAAAGGGTGTATTGTGATAGAACTTTTGGTGTTTGATGTGGATGGGTGCTTAACCGATGGGGGTATCACCTATGGCAATAGTGATAGTGAAGAGTTTAAAACATTTAACGTCAAAGATGGTTTTGGTATTGTATCGTGGCATAAATTGGGTCGTAAAAGTGCGATTATCACAGGGCGCAGCTCGCGTGTGGTAGAACGTCGGGCAAAAGAGCTTGGCATTACCTATTTGTATCAAGATGTCAAAGATAAAAAAGCAGTCTTACACGCTATTTTAGAAAAAGAAGGACTTAGTTTTGACAATGTAGCTGCTATTGGAGATGATTTAAATGACCTTTCTTTATTGGAAGCCGTGAAACTCTCTTTTGCTCCGCATGATGCGATGCCCTTGGTTCAAAGCAAAGTAGATGTGATCCTCTCTCGTGATGGAGGGCGGGGTGCCGTGAGAGAAATGATTGAAAGTGTGATTAAGCGTGAAGGATTAGAGAAGGAGTTTATAAACTTGTGGCTGTAAGGGTTCTTTTTTATTGTATGGTTTTATTTGCAGGTATGATGGTATTTCTCATCGTCAAAGAACCTTACCGCATTAAAGAAGTAGGACTTGATGGTCGTTTAGTTCCTGATATTGAACTCTTCAACGCACGAAACTACCAAATAAAAGAGGGCAGTGTAGATGGCGTGGTTTATTCGCGTCGTGTTGCACGCTATGGAGATGTCGATAAGCTTTACGAGATAGATGCAAAGCATAAAACCAAAGAAGGTCTTAAAGGGAGTATCGTCTCTGATGAAGCTATTTTAAAAAATAAAGTGATTGATTTTATGACAAATTCACGTTATCGACGTGAAGATGGTATAGGGCTTGATGGAGAATCTATTCGGTATGATACCGAAAAAGGAATTTTGAGTAGTCAAAAACCCTTTGTCTTTTTGCAAAGCCAAAGCCGTACCAATGGGCTTTCATTTGTTTATCAGATGAAAGAGGGCACAATAAGTGCTCATACTATCCATGCCGTGATAGATGTAGAGAAAAAAACAGGAAAAAAGAGTCAATGAAACGTTTAATAGTAATGGCACTCATGGGGTGTGTGGCTCCTTTATTGGCCGAGCAAGTTGAAGTCACTGCCGATAAATTTTTTGCCGATGAAAAGAAAAAAATCAGTGTTTTTGAAGGCAATGTAAAAGTGGTCAAACAAAGTGATAAATTACTTGCTCAAAAAGTTTTGATTGAATTTGATGATAAAAAACAGCCTCTACGCTACATCGCAACGGGTGATGCAAAGGTCAATATGACTATGAATGAAAAAAAGTACTATGGCGAAGCGGAAAAAATGACGTATGAACCGAGTAAGAGTACGTATGTTTTAGAGAAAAAAGCTTTTTTGCATGAGATAGAGAGCGATAAAAAAGTATATGGAGATTATATTAAAGCGGATCAAATTAGCGGTCAGTATGAAGTAGATGGAAAAGGTAAAGCACCTGTGAAGTTTATCTTCAAAGTTGAGGAACAAAAAAAGTGATACGTCTTACAAATGCCTTTTTTGTTAAATCTGCTTCAAAACTTGATGAGACAACGCCTGAAAGTATTAGCGAAGTAGCCTTTGTTGGGCGAAGTAACGTAGGAAAAAGCTCTATTATTAATGCACTCACCAATAAAAAAGGTTTAGCTAAAAGTTCATCCACACCTGGCAAAACACGCCTTATCAACTTTTTTCACGTGAACTTTGTAAAAGATGAATCAACGTATGAAGCGCAGCTGGTTGATTTACCAGGATTTGGTTATGCAAAAGTTTCAAAATCAACTAAAATTGAGTGGCAAAAGAACTTAACAGAGTATATTAAAAAACGTGCTTCTATTCGATTGTTTGTTCATTTGATTGATGGACGACACCCTCTTTTAGAAAGCGATGAAGAAGTGTATGGTTACTTGCAGTCCATTCTTCGCCCCGATCAAACTATTTTACGCATTTTTACAAAAGCAGACAAACTTTCACAAAGTGAGATTAGCGTGATTAAAAAGCATTATCCTGATGCCATTATGGTTTCAAACACCAGCAAAAAAGGAATGGATAAAGCAAAAATGTCTATTTTTGAGCATCTGTTTGGAGTTGACGCATGATAACATATACGAAAGCAAAACTCAGCGACATTGTTCACATGCAAGAAGTCGTTCGACCAGAAGTAGACAAAGGAATCATTCTTTTTCGAAGTGCTGATGAGATGGCAACGAACATTCGATCTTATATTTTAGCAAAAGAAGAGGATGTTATTGTTGGTTTTGGTGCTTTGCATTTTCATGCGGATGATTTAGCTGAAGTGAGAAGTTTGGTGGTTAAAGATGGGTTTCGCGGGCGTGGTATTGGTAAAGGTATTGTTCAAGCACTTTTAAAAGAGGGTGAAGCGATGGACGTTAAAAAAATCTTTACGTTAACCTACCAAAAACCTTTTTTTGAATCGGTTGGATTTAGCGAAATTCCTAAAGAGTCTCTGCCTCCTCACAAAATATGGGCAGATTGTATAAAATGCAAACATTTTCCAGTATGCGACGAAATAGCGCTGATCAAAATTATTTAGGGCTTTTTTTCTTCGGTGTTACACTCTTTGTAGCACAGGTGATTTCGTCTTTGTATCCTTTTATCCCATCCCTTGCAGGTTTTTTATTTTGCTATAGTATTCTTTACTTTAAAGAAGAAGAACACAAAATATCTCTATTTTTTACATTTGCCTATTTGAGTTTTTATGATTTGTATAAAGGGTTTTATCTTTTCTCTTACCTCATGCTTTTTTTTCTCTTTTATCGGTTTGCTGTGCTCAATATTCAGCAAAAAACGTCATGCCAAAATTGTGTTTTGGCGTTGTATGTAGGGGTGGGATATTTAGGGCATTATGCAGTGAACTTTTGTATGGCATATTTTTTCAATGCCCCTTTTCCTTATTTTTCAAACCACTATTTTTATTTTATTGGTGTTGATGCTCTTTTGGCTTTTATCTTTTTGAGGGTTCCACGGTGAGAATTAAAATTGTTTTAGCCATTTTTTTTACGATTTGGATAGCGCTTTTAGTACGGGTTTATTATGTCAGTATCAAATCCAATGCGTATTATGAAGAAATTGCAAAACAAAATGTGGTCAGAACTGAAGAACTGGCTCCTTTGCGTGGAGTTATCTTAGATCGCCACCTTAAACCTCTCTCGGTGAATCGATTGGGCTTTTCGATTCGCCTTAAGCCTCAGATGAGTTTGAAACGTAATCGAGCTTTGTTGGATGATGAAGTCAATTTTTTAGCTTCGGTATTGACTGATTTTACGGTCAAAGAGATGATTAAAAATTATCTCAAAGCCGATTCTCCGTACAATCATGATTATGTCGATGTGATTGATTTTATTCCCTACGATAAACTCATCCCTCATTTTGCAAAACTTGCTCAGCGGGATAATCTAAAAATCGAATTGGCTTCAAAACGCCATTATCCGCATGGTTCACTTGCATCACATATCATTGGATACGTGGGTAAATCAAACGCTCAAGATATTGCAGAAGATGCAACGGCTAAATTGGTTGGTTTTTCAGGCAAAACAGGGATTGAGAAGTACTATAACGCTGTTTTACAAGGCGTTAAAGGTGAGAAAAAAACAAAAGTAACCGCGTTTAATCAAGAGATAGAACAAATCACTAAAACGCTTCCTGTCAGCAATGATGTTATCTTAACCCTTGATTTAGAACTTCAAAAATATATTACGACCCTTTTTGGGGAAGATAGTGGCGCGATTGTTGTGATGAATGCGAAAAACGGCGAAATTTTAGCAGCAGCAAGCTTTCCTGAATATGATTTAAATAAATTTGTCAGTGGTATTTCTAAAGATGAATGGACCGTGCTAGCCAATGATTTAAATCACCCTTTTACCAATAAACTCGTCAATGGACTTTATCCTCCAGGTTCTGTCATCAAGATGGGTGTTGGGATGGCAATGCTCAACACAGGTATCATCTCGCCTTCTACGTTGATTGAAAGTACGGGAACGATGGAGCTTGGAGGAAGGCTCTTTCGTGATTGGAAAAAAGATGGGCATGGGATGACGGATTATGTCAAAGCGATTAAAGAGAGCTGTGATGATTATTTTTATAAAGCAAGCCTCAAAGTAGGGATTGATAATATCTCGCAATTTTTAAAAAAAGTAGGATTTGGAGAGAAAACAGGCATAGATTTACCCAGAGAGTTTATTGGAATTGTTCCTAGTCGTGAATGGAAAAAAGAGCGTTTTAATAAAGGATGGTCACAAGGGGAGACGTTGATTTCTTCCATTGGGCAAGGATACTTTCTTGTCACACCGGTACAAGTTGCAAAGCATACCGCTTTTCTTGCCACAGGAAATGGTATAACGCCGCACTTTATTAAAAAAATCAATGAAGTTCCTATTGATTTTCCAATTAATGTGGATATTATTCCTCCTGAGCAAAAGCGATTTTTAAAAGTAACACGAGAAGGTATGTATCAAGTGGCAAATCAACCAGGTGGTACTGGGTTTAACCATCTTAAGTTACGGGCTCCCATTAAAATTGCCGCTAAAACAGGTACAGCACAAGTGGTTGGACTTTCTCAAACAGAAAAGAAACGTATGCGTGAAGAAGATATGGAGTATTACCACCGTTCTCACGCATGGCTTACAACTTATGGGCCGTATGAAAATCCACAATACGTAGTGACGGTTCTGGTTGAGCACGGAGGGCATGGTGGAAGCGAAGGTGGACCGATTGTCTCAAAAATTTATGATAAGCTTTATGAGATGGGCTATATCAAATAGACAAAGCTAAAGCTGTTCTGTGCGGACAATCAAGCTTTCAGGTAAATGGTATTGCTTTATCAACACCTCTTCTTTTTCTCTCATCTGCCCACTGTCCACTTCATGGTCATATCCTAACAAATGCAACAGTCCGTGGATAAATAGAAGTGTTATTTCTTCTTCGCTTGTGTGTCCCAGCTCCTGTGCTTTTTGGGAAGCCAATTCGTAGTTAATGACGATAGAACCTAAAGGTGCATGAGGAAAATCTTCGATTGGAAAGCTTAAGACATCGGTGGTTTTATCGACACCTCGATGTTCAAGGTTGAGTTCATGCATCGATTTTGTATCAACTAAAAGGAGTTCAACTTCTTTGGTCGTATGTTCATCACAAATGCGCTCTAAAAGCGTTACATGTAAAGATATTTGGACGTCATTTTCAATGAGTAGCATGGTTTAGCCTTTTAAAAAAGTGTAGGTTGCGTGGTAAATGTTTGGCTCATCAAAGACTCAAACGCCTCTTTTTCACCTAAAATCAGTGCATAGCAAAATGAGTGTTCTTTTAAAACGGTCAAATCAGATGCTTGCGTGTAAAAAAGTATTTTGCTTTTACATGTAAAAGCAACATCACATCCTTTTGGCAAACACACGATAAGGGATGTCGTATCTTTTTGGCTTTGTAGGTAAGAAATTTCTTCTTCTAAAAGGGTATGGTTTGATTCAAAAATAAGCACTTTATCGCTCGTGCCAAACTCTTTTTTACGCAAGCTTTGGGTGGTAAATTGTGGGTAAAAATGTTCACTCAAAGGAATGGTATCACAATGCCAAGCAATAGAATGTTCATCACAAAAAGCTAAAACACTGACAAATGCGTTCACAAAAAGAGCTGGAATTTTTTGTTCATGCCAATAGTGCGTTTTATACTGAAAGCTTGAGATAAACAAACCTTTAGAAAAAACAGGATTTACATGTAAAGGCAATGTGATTTTTTGTGCACTAGGCGCAATTAAAAGGGCTAGCTTTTCATCGCATAGACAAAAAGAGTCGTTATCTTTTGCTTTAAAAATTTCTACGGCATGCTCCAGCAAAGAGCCTTTTAACGTTTTAATACTTTTGGGGGATTGAATGTATTCTAAAAAAGAGATTTGAACGCAAGAGGCGATAAAGCAACGAAGCGATTTTTGGGTGATGGTATAGCGTAAAAGTTTAATAAGCGTTTGTTCAACACACGCAACATGTATCCATGCGATTTCTTCATCCAGCCCCTCAAAAGGACGCATCGAAATAATAGCATAAGCTCCTTTTTCAATCGCTTCGTGTGTAGCATGGGAAGCGTTGGAAATGTCGATGAAGCAATCACCCCGTAACACACGATGACTTTCAAAAACAATACGCTCAAAGGCATCAATGGAAGGGGACGTTTGAAGTACCCCATCAATGATTCTTATACAGTTATCAATCTTCATCCAATCGAAGCGCCGCTCATTCTTGGACTCTCAGGGCGGATAAGAGATAACCCTTGTTTATCTTTTGCCGCTAGGAGCATCCCTTGAGAAAGTAGCCCTTTAATAGTCGCAGGTTTTAAGTTAGCAACCACACAGACTTGCGTACCTATCAATGATTCTGGGGTGTAAAATTCACGAATACCTGCGACGATTTGTCGTGGCTCATTTTCCGCCACATCCACTTTAAGCTTTAAGAGTCTATCGCTTCCCTCAACGATACTCGCTTCTAGGACAGTGCCTATCTTCAAAGAGGTTTCGAAAAATTGGTCTATCGTGATGATGGATTCGGTTTTGCTCTCTTTTTTAGCCGTTTTAATCACCACAGGCTCAGGGGCAGGTGCTTGAGGTTGTGCCATCAACTCTTCTTCAATACGAGGAAAAAGAGGTGGAATTTTTTCAATGGTAAAGGTATCTAATAAATGGTTTTCAAGTACGAGTTTTTGGTAACTTGCCGTTGAGATTTCAAATCCAAGCGCATGCGCAATTTTATTGGTTGTTTTAGGCATCACAGGGTGGAGTAAAACACTGACACGGGCTAAGATATTTGAAACAAGTGCCACAAGAGCATACGCTTCATCTTCTTTTCCCTCTTTCATCTTCACCCATGGCTCATGCAAGGTAATGGACTGGTTTGCAACCGTGAGGGCTTTCCATAAATCTTCCAAATAACGATTGGTTTGGAGTTCTTGTAAGGAGCTTTCAACATTTTTAAGAATTTCATCGACACTGTTTAGTTCATTGGCGTAAAATTTAACAACATCTTTGGAGTCAATAACGCCATTGCTGTATTTACCACTCATACCGATGATGCGGTTTAAAAGGTTTCCAAGTTCATTACCAAGGTCTGAGTTGATGCGATCCATCAATGCTTTTTGACTAAAATCGCCATCTTGCCCAAACGGTACTTCTCGAAGCATAAAGTATCTAAAATTTTCTAAGCCATAAGCATCAGCTACCTCTTTAGGATTGACCACATTGCCTTTGCTTTTGCTCATCTTCTCGCCATTTCGTGTCCACCAACCGTGTGCGGCGACATGTTTAGGCAATGGAAGTCCAAGGCTCATCAAAAACGCTGGCCAATAAATCGCGTGAAAACGCAAGATATCCTTACCCACTAAATGCATGGTTGCGGGCCAAAAGTTGATGTTTTTTTCATCTCCACCATACCCTAATGCTGTGACGTAGTTTAACAGAGCATCAAGCCACACATACATCACATGTCTATCATCGTTCATGGAAGCAGGGAGTTTGACACCCCAATCAAAACTGGTTCGTGTGATGGAAAGGTCGCGAAGCCCTTGTTTGACAAAACTAATCACTTCGTTTTTCTTACCCTTTGGTAAAACACATTTTTCATCGTTTTGGTACCATTTCAATAAATCTTCTTGGTATTTTGCTAATTTAAAAAAATAACTCTCCTCTTTGACCAATCGTGTGATTTTCCCACAGTCTGGGCATTTGTCTTCATCCACCAGTTGTGTGTCTGTAAAAAAGGTTTCACAACTCACACAATAATGCCCTTCGTACTCGCCTTTGTAGATGTCGCCTTTATCAAACATCACTTGAAATGCTTTTTGAACACCGCTTTTGTGCTCTGCATCAGTGGTACGGATAAATTTGTCGTAGCTGATATCAAACTCATCCCAAAGGGCACGGAATTTTCCACTGATTTCATCTGCATAGCCTTGTGGCGTTTTCCCACGTGATTTTGCTGCTTCTTCAATTTTTTGTCCGTGTTCATCGGTTCCTGTTAAAAAGAAGGTTTCATAGCCTTTTAAACGATAATAACGCGCCATCGTATCGGCAATAATCGTGGTGTAAGCATGTCCGATATGCGGTACATCGTTCACATAATAAATCGGGGTTGTAATATAGGCTTTTTGGGACATTGTTTTTCCTAGTTAAAATTGATTAAAATTCAAATCCGCCACCATGCCCTTTAGCCATGCTTTCATAAACAGCTTTGACATAGGTTTTGCGGGTCTCACACTCAAACATCTTTTCACAATCACTACATGTAAAAATATTTTTCTCTTGTTGGCAGGCTTGAAGCAGAGCTTTCTTCTCTTGAAGCGCCTCTTCAAAAATGTCTTTTATCTCACTCATAGCACTTCTTGACACGGACTATCTCATTTTTGGAACCAAAAAAGCACGGTGTGGTATCGTGTGGATGAGAAGGTGTTAAATCAAGAACTCTTGCTTTTCCATCGATGGCTTCACCGCCTGCTTTTTCATAAACAAAGGCGAATGGAAAGACTTCAAAAATCATGCGTAGCTTTCCTTTGGGAACATCTGATGTTGCAGGGTAAGAGAAAAGTCCACCGCCTTTTAAGAGGATTTGATGCAAATCAGGCACCATGCCCCCTGAGTAGCGCAAGCGATACCCATCGGCAAAAATGGCATCGATAAGCTCTTTATGGCGAGGTTCCCAACACATTTGTGTCGAACCAGGGGCATTGAGCTTGCCTTTTTCTTTTAAAACAATCTCTTTGATGAAAACAAATTCACCTTTTTTATTCAGGCGGTACAATTTCACATCATTTTCTGCGATAACCAGTTCAACTCTAGGACCGTAAACTACATAGACAGCTGCTTTAAGGTCTTTGCCTGCGTATCCACCTTCGTAAATGCCAAAGATGGAACCCACACTTAAATTGACATCAATAAGGCTTGAACCGTCCAGTGGGTCGTAACCAACACCGTAAATCCCATTTACATGTAAAGGTGTTTTGTCCTCTTTTTCTTCGCTGACAATCTCTTTAATACAAGCAACTTTGGCAAACTCTTCTTCGATGATGAGATCACTCTTGATATCCAGTTTAAGTTGCGTATCGCCCG
>JAGOZL010000030.1 GCA_018058685.1 Sulfurospirillum sp. | reverse complement strand
TCACCTTTGTTATCTTTTGGATACTCTTTCGTATGGTCGAGAAATTTTCAACGGTTTTCAATTTTTTCTCTTCAAAAGTGGGAAGAGAACTTAATGATGACATTCAAAACTTCCTCACAAAAACCCTTCGTATTTTAGTCATAGCCCTTGGTATTATGGCGATTTTACAAGAATGGGGCATCAATGTCAGTGCCTTTGTCGCTTCGTTAGGACTGGGAGGTTTGGCATTTGCTTTGGCAGCCAAAGACACCGTCGCCAACCTTTTTGGCTCACTGGTCATTTTCAGCGACCGTCCGTTTCAAGTGGGTGATTGGGTGGAGACTCCCAACGTGGATGGCACCATCGAAGAAATCGGCATTCGCTCTACCAAAATCCGAAACCACGCCCAAGCACTTGTGAGTGTTCCTAATGCGGTGATGGCCAACACCACCATCACAAACTGGTCACGTATGGGAAAACGGCGTGTGCGTACACGCATAGGACTGACCTATGCTACGAGTGCTGAGCAGATGCAAGCGGTAGTGAGTGATATTAAAGAGATGTTACAAAGCCATCCTGACGTTCATCCTGATGTTATCGTGGTCAATTTTGATGAATTTGAAGCGAGTGCGCTGAGTATTTTGCTCAATTTTTTCACCAATTCCATCGTAACCGCTGAATATTTACATGTAAGACAAGATATCAATTTCAAGATTATGCAGATTGTTTCAAAGCATGGCGCTCAGTTCGCTTTTCCATCGCAATCGCTTTACGTAGAGAGTTTACCAAAATAACAGCAAACACACGCTATAATCGAATCAATTATACACCAAAGGTTTTTATGAAAAAAATAGCTATTATAGGGCTTCCCAATGTGGGAAAAAGCTCTTTATTTAACCGCATTGCCAAAGCGCGTATCGCCATTACCTCTGATTTTAGTGGAACCACACGTGATATCAAATCACATGCTGTAAAAATCAATGAAAAACCTTGTCTTCTCTTAGACACAGGCGGTCTTGATAAATCAACTGAACTGTTTGAAAATGTGCACACCATGTCGATGGAAGCGTCTAAAAAAGCCGATATCATTTTGATGGTGGTCGATGGGAAAATGCGTCCAAGCGATGAAGAAAAGAAAATTTTTTATGGTCTCCAAGGACGTAAAAAGCCTATTGCGTTAGTCATCAATAAAATCGACAATGACAAAGAGATGGAGCGTGCATGGGAATTTGAAGAGTTTGGGGCTGAGCATATTTTTCCTATCTCCGTGTCTCATAACCGTGGCGTTATTGCTCTGTTTGATTGGATAGCTTCTCACTTACCCGCTTTACCAGAAACAGCTCCCGTTCAAAGCGATGAAGACGACGAAGAGAATTGGGATGATGAAGGGATTGAAGAAGACGAAGAGGAACTTCCTGTTGAAAGTTTAGAAGAAGAGGAAGAGACCAATCAAATCAATATTGCTATCATTGGTCGTGTCAATGTGGGCAAAAGCTCCTTGCTTAATGCACTGGTGGGCAAACAGCGTGCGGTCGTTAGTTCTGTTGCAGGAACAACGATAGACCCTGTCGATGAAAGCAGCCCGCATGAAGACAAAATCCTAAACTTTGTTGATACCGCAGGACTTCGTCGTCGAGGAAAAATCGAAGGTATCGAAAAATTTGCGCTGATGCGTACTAAAGAGATGTTAGAGCGCGCGCATATTGCACTGCTTGTGTTAGATGCAAGCGAGCCTTTTTTAGAGCTCGATGAGCGCATCGCGGGACTCGTAGAAGATAACAATTTAGCGTGTATCATCGTCCTTAATAAATGGGACAAAGCGATGGCGGATTATGATACCACTGTTGCCGATGTGCGTCACCGCTTCAAATTTCTCTCTTATGCACCCGTTATCACCGTTTCTGCCCTGACCAAACAAAGGGTCTCTAAAATCAAAGATATGCTTTTAGAAGTTTATGCAAACTTCTCACAACATATCCCAACGGGTCGCTTAAATGAAGTCATCAAAGAAGCAACCATTCGCCACCAAATCCCAAGTGACCATGCCAAAGTCGTTAAAATCTACTTTGCAACCCAGTACCAAAGTAAACCGCCACGCATTGTTTTAGTGATGAATAAACCACGTTCCTTGCACTTTAGCTACAAACGCTACCTTGCGAATCAATTGCGTGAAAACTTCTCATTAGAGGGCACACCGATACTGATTTATCCACGTGCTAAAGGTGAAAGAGATAACGAGCGAGAAGAAAACGGTGCTGAATCCTAAAAATAAAAACATCGTCTTTATTGGTTTTATGGGTGTGGGCAAAGGAACCATCGCACGTTCTCTTATTCAGAAAACAAAATGTATGGGACTGGATACTGATGATATCATCGAAAGTATGGAAAATCGCAAAATTAAAGATATTTTTGCAAGTGATGGTGAAGCGTACTTTCGTAAACTAGAGAAAAAAACAGCCAAATGGTTAGAAAAAAGTGTTAAAAATGCTGTCATTTCAACAGGTGGTGGCTTTTTTAAAGTGGATAACTTAGAAAAAATAGGCACGGTTATCTATTTAAAATCGAGTTTTGAAGGTATTTTAAAACGCCTCCAAGAACATGAAAATGCCAATCTCAAATTAGCAAAACGCCCTCTTTTAAGTGATTTGGAAAAAGCCAAAGCGCTTTTTGATGAGCGCAGTCCTCTTTACGAGGCAAAAGCTGACATCATCATCGATGTGGAAGAGCGTAAGATTAAGGAGATTGTCAAAGATATCATCTCTGTGTTAAAATTAAAAAAAGATTAGGATAGGTGAATGAGAGTATTAACAGGTATCCAGCCCTCTGGTGCGCTTCATATTGGAAACTATTTTGGCGCAATCAAACAAATGGTCGACCTTCAAGAAAGAAGTGACCTTTTTATCTTTATAGCCAACTATCACGCCCTCACCTCTTTAAAAGATGGTGAGGCTCTTAAAAACAACACGCTTGATGCGGCGATTAACTTTATGGCTCTTGGTATTGACCCCCATAAAACAACATTTTGGGCACAATCTGACGTTAAAGAAGTCTTAGAGCTTTATTGGATACTCTCAGGCTATACGCCCATGGGATTACTCGAGCGCGCACACAGCTACAAAGACAAAGTAGCAAAAGGCATTGCAGCAAACCATTCCTTATTTTCTTACCCCGTGCTCATGGCAGCCGATATTTTACTCTACGACTCAGAAGTGATTCCTGTAGGAAAAGACCAAATCCAACATGTTGAAATTACGCGAGATATCGCGATTAAATTTAACAATGATTTTGGAGATATCTTCAAAATTCCAGAATTTAAAGTCGATGAAGAAGTCGCTACCGTTCCAGGACTAGATGGGGCTAAAATGAGTAAAAGCTATGGCAATACCATCGATATCTTCTGCACCGAGAAAGAGCTCAAAAAAGCAACCTCACGCATCGTAACCGATTCGACACCGATGGAAGAGGCAAAAAATCCTTTTACATGTAATGTTTACGCTTTAGCTAAACTCTTTTTAGAAAATGACGAATTACTTGCACTTCAAGCCCGTTATGCTAAAGGCGGAGAAGGTTATGGGCATTTTAAAGCTTACCTCAACACGCTTATTTGGGACTATTTTGCCCCTGCACGTGAAAAAAGAGCTTATTATTTAGAACATAAAGACGAAGTGATGGCTATTTTAGAAGAAGGTGCAAGCAAAGCTCGAAAGATTGCCAGTGAAAAAATGCGCCTCATTCGTGATGTTGTTGGAATTTACCGCTAAGGGATAGAATGTTAGATATAAAATTGATTCAAAATGATTTTGATGCTGTTGCTACAGCACTTAGAAAGAAAAAAGTAGATGAGGCTCTTTTAGAAGAAGTTAGAGCTATCTCGTTGGAGCTTAAAAATGCGCGTATCATTTTAGAACCACTCCAAGCTGAACAAAATGCCAAAAGCAAACTCTTTGGTGTTTATGCCAAAGAAGGTAAAGATGTGGGCGCCTTAAAAGCAGAGCTCTCTTTAAACAAAGAAAAAATTGCTGAAGCACAAGAGATTGTACGTGCACTGGAAGAAAAACTAGAAACTTTAGCGACCATTATTCCTAATATGCCCTCTTCTTTGGTTCCTGATGGTGAAGATGAAAATGACAATATTGAGCTTAAACGCGTTTTAGAACCTCGTACCTTTTCATTTACTCCTAAAGAGCATTGGGATATTGACAGTAAACAAGAATGGATTGACTTTGAACGAGGTGTTAAACTCTCTAAAAGTCGTTTTTCCGTACTTAAAAATGAAGGGGCACGACTTGAACGCGCACTCATTAACTACATGCTTGATTTTAACCGAAGTCGTGGTTTTCATGAAGTGGCCGTTCCTTATATTGTAAACCGCGAAACCTTGATGGGCACAGGACAACTTCCAAAATTTGAAGATGATTTGTTCAAGATTGATGGTGAAGAGCTTTTTCTTATCCCTACGGCAGAAGTGCCCGTAACCAATCTTTTCAGAGATGAGATTTTGAGCAAAGATGAACTTCCTATCAAGATGACCTCTTATTCAGCGTGTTTTAGAAAAGAAGCAGGCAGTGCAGGAAAAGATACACGCGGGATGATTCGCCAACACCAATTCGACAAAGTAGAACTCGTGTGCATCACAACACCAGAACAAAGTGAAGCCATCTTTGAAGAGATGTTAGCATGTGCTTCGGATTTACTAAGCTCTTTAGGACTTCCACACCGTCATTTGATGCTTTGTGGAGGGGATCTTGGATTTAGTGCGGCAAAAACGGTGGATCTTGAAGTATGGCTCCCTGGACAAAATCGGTATCGCGAAATCAGCTCCGTTTCTAATACGTTTGATTTCCAAGCACGTCGGGCTAAAATTCGTTTTAAAGATGAAGGTAAGAACCGTCTTGTACATACACTCAACGGCTCTTCTTTGGCAGTTGGTCGCACACTCATTGCTATTATGGAAAATTACCAAAATGAAGATGGCACTGTGTCAATTCCTGAAGTTTTGAAAAAGTACATGTAAGATGGCAGAAGAAGAAGTCGTCATCCTCGAAGCCTCCGCTTTAGATGAAAACTTTGCTCCTATGCAAGATGAGGGAGCACTTGAAGAAGCAGCTGCTGAAAAACTTGAAGAGGAGAATGCCAAACGCCTTCAAGAAAAAGAGAAGAAGAAACGCACCTTACTCATTCTTGGTGGAGCTGTATTTCTTCTTCTCATCACGGTAGGACTTATCGTTGTTTTAATGACAAAAAAAGAGCCTATCCCAGAGCCTGTTGTTTTAGAAGAAACAACAGAAAAAGTCATCCCAAAACCTCAATTCTCACCATCAAAACTTGAAACGATGATAAAAAAAGCCAATCTTTTGTATGAACAAGGAAATAAAGAAGATGCTTTAAAAATTTATGAACACATTGCAACGTTTAACGAAGCCATCTCTTTTTATAACATTGGTGTTGCGAAGATGAAAGAACAAAACTTTGCAGAAGCGCTCGAAGCATTTAAAAAAGCCATTCAAAACAGAGAGCATCGCTGTATCAGCGCTATCAATGCTGCAGTGTGTGCTTTAGAGCTTAAAGATAAAAAGCTTTTTAACTACTATATTGACCTTGCATTTGCATACCTTCCAGAGGAAACCAATGCCCCGCTCTACTCCTACTATGTTGGTCTCGTGCACTATTACAAAAACTTTTATTATGAAGCTTTAAGTGCGCTTTCACATCCCGTTTCTGCATTTTATAAAGAAGACCAAGACTATATTGCCTCTAAAATCCTAGCCTCATTATCGCATGATAATGCCGCGAGAGAGCTACTACTTCCCATAAAAGCACATGATGATAGTTTTACACTAGGACTTCTTCATGCAAAGTTAGGGGAATACCAAAAAGCTAAAAACTATTTTATGACCGCACTCAAAAATCATCGAGAAGATAGCAAAATCAAAATGGCTCTCGCATTGGTAGAAAATAAACTTGGCAATTTAGGCAATGCCGCCTCTTTGATGAGTGAAGTCTCTAAAGTCAGTGACCCTAGCACAAAGCCGTTTTATAAAATTCGCTCTACGCTCAAGCCTTCGCTGTTTGATGTTCAAAAAGCACAAGGTGAATTTGAAAAAGAGTTCTTTTTTAGCAATGAAAACACCTACAGTGCTATCTTTTACTATGCTCCGTACAAAGTATTTGATGCCAAACAAACGATTGATTATATCCGCAAAGGGAGTATGAATATTTTTATTGATGAGATAGGTCCTGCGCTTTCCTACCTCAAAGCCAGTTCTACTATCTCTAAAGTCAATATTGCCATTAGTAAAGGGATTAAAAAAGCTCTTGATTTTCATGTCTATGAAGCCAATGAAATTTTTTTACAAATGGTAGAAGAGTATAAAAATCACTCTATTCTGCACTATAACCTAGCCCTAACCTATGCTCAAATGGGTGATTACGCTTTTGCCTACAAAAATTTTTCTAAAAGTTACCACCTTGATAGTAACAACTATCTTGCAGGTGTTTTTGCGCTTATGAGCGGTAACCTTATCGGTAAAGATGTCACCAAACTTGCCGAAGATGTCAAAGAGAGTCTTTCTAAAAATCACTCCTTGGGGGATGATAATCTTTACACATCGCTTATTCACCTCACCGATGGAACAGACTTTGCGCTAGCGCGATGGTTGGAAAAAGAAAAAGAAGAGACCCCATTAAGCCTGATGCTCGATACCATTGCTGCACGGAAATTAAGTAATGATACCCTTTACCGTCGAAGTTCTCAAAAACTTCAAGCACTACTTCCTCGTGATATCTTAGCAAACATCATTGCTTTTAATGTCAAACACTATACCCAAGATATTAAAAGCTTTGCAAAAGCCATTCAAATAGAGTTTAATAACCTCTCGTTAGATTACGATGCTTTTTACTATGGCCCTAAAATTGTGAAAGAACAGTATGTCAAGCTCTTACAAATAGGGGGGCTCATTCATCAAAAACGAGACAGCGTGCGTAAAAAAATGGAAGAAGAACGTGTGGACATTGCTTCTATCATGCAAACACTGGCTTATCTTGAGATTTTTGCCAATCAATTTGAAGAAGCATTTGTTCTATACAATAAACTCATCGACGATTTTAATAAAAAAGATAGCAATACCATCTTCCTAGCCTCTGTTGCAGCTATCGGAGCAGGACATCCTGACAATGCGATTGCATTGATGGAACTCTCAAAGCTGATTGATCCTGGGAATATTGAAAGTCGCTACGCATTAGGATTGGTCTATCAGGAGATGGGAAATTATGAAGCCGCAGTGATTCAATTTCGTAATATTGGAAATATTGGTTTCATTTCAGAATACTTTAGCTTTGATATTCTCAAATAACATTACATGTAAAGAGAAAACTCCTCTTTACATGTAAAGAAATACGTTAGATACCTTCTTGCTCTATCTTTTGAACATTTCTAAGACGCTCTTTCATTGACATGTAACTATTGAGCGCGCCAATATACGCTTTAGCGGTTGCCAACATCGTATCAACACTGAGTCCATGTCCCATAATGGCAGGCTTGCTCTCATCAAACACCACTTTAACCAACACCCTTGCCATTGCATCTTTACCTTGCGAAACAGCATCCACTTTATAATCTTTAAGCTCGCCACTCACACCACACACCCGATCAATCACTTTAAAGATCGCATCCATCGTTCCATTCCCAATGGCCGCATCTGTGATCTCTTTGCCATCATGCAAAATAGTCACCGCAGCACTTGGCACGCCCCCTGGCGCACAATCGGAAAGTTGTAAACGTAACAAGTCAAACACTTGAGGAATCTTCGTAATCTCTTCCGCCACCAAAGCACGTAAATCATCATCAAAAATCTCTTTTTTCTGATCAGCTAAGATTTTAAAGCGATCAAATGCTTCATTGATCTCTTCATCTTTAAGCTCATAACCCAAAGTATTAAGCTTATCTTTAAACGCATGGCGACCTGAATGTTTACCTAAAACAATTGAATTTTTATCAAGTCCAATGTCTTTCGCACTCATAATCTCATAAGTCTCCGTGTGTTTCAAGACACCATCTTGATGAATACCACTTTCATGGGAGAAAGCATTTTTGCCCACAATCGCTTTATTAGGCTGAGGCTCAATTCCTGTAATCGAGGAAACAAGTTTACTCGTTGGATAAATCTCTTTGATGTTAATGTTTGTCTCATAGCCACCAAAATGATCCCTGCGTGTACGAAGTGCCATAACAATCTCTTCTAAAGCAGCATTCCCTGCTCTCTCGCCTAAGCCGTTGATGGTGCACTCCACTTGACGCGCGCCATTTTCAATACACGCTAAAGAATTAGCAACCGCCAATCCTAAGTCGTTATGATTGTGCACCGAAATAATGGCACGTTCTCCTACAAACTCAGCCAATGATTTGATGATAGCACCCATCTCAGTAGGTAAACGGTATCCTACTGTATCTGGGATATTAAGTGTTGTAGCTCCTGCATTAATCACCGCATCCAACACTTCTTTCATAAAACTCACATCACTTCGACCAGCATCTTCGCAGCTAAACTCAACATCGTCACAAAATGTTTTAGCGTATTGCACCGCTTCCACTGCTTTTTTAATCACTTGCTCCGGTGTCATCTTAAGCTTGTATTGCATATGAATAGGACTGGTTGCAATAAACGTATGAATACGGTTCATTTTTGCTTTTGCAACCGCTTCACCTGCGGCTTTGATATCTTTGTCTAAAGCGCGCGCTAAAGAACATACACGACTCTTTGTTACAGCTTCAGCGATACGTGAAATCGCATCAAAATCCCCAGGACTTGCTGCTGCAAAACCCGCTTCAATGACATCAACACCCAATTTCTGTAACTGTAATGCAATTTGGATTTTCTCTTCTGTATTCATCGAAGCACCTGGGCTTTGTTCGCCATCGCGTAATGTGGTATCAAATATTATAATTTTATTGTTATTCATTTTATATCCTTTAGTGTATTAAATTAATTAAGAAAAAAGAAAAAATAAGGGGTTAGAGGAAGAGTAGAGGTTGCAGGAGAGCGTTTTTGATCTCAATTTTAGGCAAAATTTTGATCGATTTCATAATACCAATATCGACGCTGTTCATCGCTTCTCCTTTATAAAATTATCTTTAAATATTTTTTATTCACTTAAAGTGGATATATTATACTGAATTTTTTGGAAATTTTGCAACGACAACATTATAAATAGCACGGATAAGCCCATACATCAGATACATCGTTACTAAAAGTGCGCCTACTTCAATAGGGTAAAGATAAAGACATGAAAAGAAAACTACTAAGTAGACTAAAATACGAATCAAATTTCCTTTTTTAAAATCTACTTTTTTAAAGCTTGGATAGCGAATATTGCTGACCATCAAAAAGGACAATGTTCCAAGTCCTACAAGCATAACCCATTCAAAACCACCTAAAAAGGTGTGTTCTAAATAAAGAAGTGTCCACATCGCAACAACAACGGCTGCGGTAGGAATAGGGACACCGATAAACACAGACGGTTCTGTTGAGCCTATCATCACATTAAAGCGTGCCAGTCGAATCGCACCAAAGACAACATACATTGCACACAAAAGGGAGCCTAACTTTCCGTACATATGCCCAACCGTAAAATAAAAAAGCATCGCAGGCGCTACGCCAAAAGCAACAATATCTGCTAATGAATCAAACTCAGCACCAAATTTACTTGTCGCATTAGTCATACGTGCGACTCTTCCATCTAAGCCATCAAAAATCAAAGAGAGTAAAATATACATAGCTGCTTTTTCGAATTGACCATTAGTCGAAGCTATAATACTAATAACACCTAAAAAAGCACTTGCCGCAGTAAAAAGGTTAGGGAAGATATAAACCAATTGAATTTTATTGCCATTTCCGTTAAACATCATCTACCTTCATATGCAAAATATCCAAGCACGCTTTCACCTGCTTTGACTTCATCATTAAGTACCACTTGTATTCGTGTATTGAGCGGAAGTAAAAGGGCAACTTCTCCATCGTTTAAAAAAGCAAAACGCTCCGAGCGTTTTAATCCACCCATTTTTTCAAAAAGTTGAATTTTTTGAGACAGCGCCCCTGCATAAAGCACCATCTTCATCTCAGCATGAAGACCTTTACATGTAAGAACGACTTTTTCACGAAGTGCTTTTGATAAATGTGATGTTCCCGATAAAGGAAGTCCAAATCGCTTTTTAATTTCCATTTTACTAATGATCATAGGCGCACGAAGAACACCAACGTCAACAATGCGTTTTCGAATCACAACACGTAACCACTCTTTGCCATCGTTAGCATTCACTTTTGAAATAGCACTGATCTGTCCATCCATTGGCGCTATTATTGCGTGAGAATCCTCTTCAGCATCTAGCCGTTCAGGATTACGATAAAACAGTAACGTAACAATAAAAAGTCCAAAAAAAATCCATGAGAGAAAAGAGAGGGCATAGGCACATAAAAAAACCATCAAAACAATGGCTATTTGATTCCATCCCTCTTTTGCAATAATTTGAGTGGTTGTATACGAACGCATCACGCTTGAGTGTCTTCTTTAGGCTTATGCTCTGATTTGGGGAGATGCTGCAATTTAGACGCCATTGCATTTTCTTGCTCAAAACCAGCAATCAATTCACGCAAATGTTCTCCATCAATTGTTTCATGTTCATTCAAGCTGCTGACAATGCGCTCAATACATCCACGATACTCAACTAAGCGTTCTTTAACAAGTACATAACGCTCTTCCAGTGTCTTTTTAATATGCTCATCCAACTTTTGAGCCATATTGTCACTGTAGTCTTTCGTTGTTCCACCATTCAAAAATGTGTTACGTTGTTTCTCTAAGACCATCAATCCTGCAATCTCACTCATACCATAAATGCCTGCCATCGATTTAACGATGTCAGTGGCTCGCTCTAAGTCATTGCCAGCACCTGTGGAAATTTCACCGATGAAAACATCTTCTGCCGCACGTCCACCTAAAAGTACATCGATTTCAGCAATTAATTCATGTTTTTGCATTAAAAACTTATTCTCTTCAGGTGTATTGAGGGTATATCCCAATGCTGCTAAACCTCTTGGAATAATGGAAACTTTAGAAACTTTACGAGCACCTTTAGTTGTTTCTGCAATCAAAGCATGTCCACTTTCGTGGTAAGCAACTATACGTTTTTCTTCCGGATTGATACGTCGACTTTTCTTTTCAAGTCCTGCAATTGCTCGTTCAACTGCTTCAACCATATCTTCTTGTTCAACATATGATTTACTTTTTCGACCACCTAGAAGGGCTGCTTCATTGATAATATTCGCTAAATCTGCACCTGCTAAACCAGCCGTTAATCGCGCAATTTCTTCAAGATTAATATCTTTGCCAAGCTTAATATCGGCACTGTGTACTTTTAAAATATCTTTTCGCCCTTGAAAATCTGGCTTGTCTACCAATACCTGCCTGTCAAATCGACCGGGTCTTAAAAGTGCGGCATCAAGTACTTCAGGTCTATTGGTTGCGGCAAGTACAATAACGGGAGATTTATCAGAGCTAAATCCATCCATTTCAGCAAGCAACTGATTGAGGGTTTGTTCTCGTTCATCATTTCCACCCATCATGCCATTTGCAGCTCGACTTTTACCAATGGCATCAATTTCATCAATAAATACAATAGCAGGAGCTTCTTTTTTTGCATTTTCAAACAAATCTCTTACACGACTTGCACCCACACCAACAAACATTTCAATAAAGCTTGAACCTGAAACAGAGAAAAATGGCACACTGGCTTCTCCAGCTACTGCTTTTGCCAAGAGTGTTTTACCCGTACCTGGAGGTCCTACAAGCAATACACCTTTAGGAATTTTTGCCCCTAAATTCATGTACCGATCGGGATGCTTTAGAAAGTCAACGATTTCTTTGACTTCTTCTTTGGCTTCTTCTACACCGGCTACATCTTCAAACTTAACATTTGGTTTTTCAGAATTGACAAGCTTTTTACTACTTCCCATCCCTAAGATGCCACCCCCCATATTTTTTTGCATTTTGTTTGCCAAAAACATCCAAATGCCAAAAAACACAAAAACGGGTAAAACCCAAGAAAAAAGGATTTCAGTTAAGATATTAGTCTCGTTGTAACCACCATAGCCAATTTTTTTCTCATCCATGAGAGGAATAAGCGTATTATCCTCGCCCACTTTTTTTACTACGTACACAATTTTTTGAGCACCTTCGCCAGAAAATCCTTTGATGGTTGTCTGCCCAATCGCAACATAACTCACTTGACCATTTCTAATAAGTTCTTTAAGCTCATAATAATTAATATTCTTTGTAATGCTATTACTTGTGCCAAAGCTACTTGGTCCTACATTTCCCTCACTTGGAGCGGTGAAATTTTTGAAAACCAAAATAACAATAATAGAAAAAATAGCAAACATAAGAAGAGGGTTTTGATTGAAAAAATTACTTTTTTTATCGTTTTTTGGATCTTTTTGCTCTTGACTCATCTAATTCCTTTTTAAAACGAGTGTGTACCACTCTTCTTTTTGATACTTTTCGACCAATGTCATTGAAGAAAATTTAGCTTCTACTTTGTCGACGTACTTGTCTAAAATACCTGATAAAATTAATATACCTTCATTCTTAACAGCTTTTTTAAGATCAGCACTCAGCATAATGAGCACATCAGCAATAATATTAGCAATCACTACATCATATTCTTGTGTTCTTTTTTGAACAGAACCTGTCCAAATATGATGAAATTGCTCATGATTAAGCTTGAAGTTTTCCTCTGTACTTTGTACGGCTTGCTCATCGGTATCACACAAATCAACGATAGCTTCTAGTTTGGTTGCGGCTAGTCCTAAAATACCACTACCGCATCCCACATCTAAAACCGTATCTGCTTTTTGAATATACTTTTGCAATAAGACTAAACAACCAAAAGTTGTTTCATGGTGTCCTGAACCAAAAGCTAATGCTGGGTCAATAATAATATTTTTCTTACCTTCAACATCTTCAAGCCAACTTGGATGAATATAAAAATCACCTACATGTAAAGGTTGAATCGCATTACGATACTGGCTAATCCAATCTTCATTTTCTTTAACACAGTGATTGATCGTAACGTCGATGGGCTTGTTAAGTGCCTCACTTAAATTTTGAGCAAAGGTTTCAACGCCAAAGCGAACCATATCTAAGTTTTCTTCACTTCGTAAAATAATCGTCTGTCCATCTTCTTCAATAGCCTCATCGCTGAGGCTTAGGATAACATCGACAAACAAAGGATAATCACTACTGGGGGTTATGTGGAGCTCATGATAGGTTTTTTGCATTTACGAGCCTAAAACATCCTCGAGTTTTTCTTTAAGAACTTGTGGGGTAAATGGTTTAACAATATAATTATTAACCCCTGCTTTAAGAGCGGTAATAACTTCTGCTTTTCCACCCTCAGTCGTCACCATAATAATTGGCATACTATCATAACGTCCATCTGCACGAACTTTGCGTACTAAGTCAAGACCATTCATCTCTGGCATATTCCAGTCAGTAATGAGAACATTAATATCAGGAGTACGCTCCATAATCTGCCACGCTTCAACACCGTGTTCAGCTTCTAAAACGTCATCAAAGCCTAATCTTTGTAATGTGTTTTTAATAATACGGCGCATTGTCGAGCTGTCGTCAACTACAAGCAGTTTCAATGTCACTCCTTTAATTCTAAAAGTGTTAAATACCTTTATTCTAACGAACTTTCCTTTGAACTTAGTTTAAAGCGCTCCATTAGCCATAAGCTTGAATGCTTCCCGTAAATCCAACGTTCCTTCATAAAATGCTTTACCAACAATAACACCAGAGACTTTTTGACTCTGTTTTAATAACTTAATATCGTCAATATCTTTAAGTCCTCCACTTGCAATCGTAGCAATCCCAGAAGCATGCGCAACAGAAAGTGTAAACTCTAAATTAACCCCACTTAACATTCCATCTCGCCCTACGTCCGTACAAATAATGGCTTCAACACCCGCATTGGCAAATTCTTTGGCTAAATCGGTTGCTTTCATCGTTGATTTTTCTGCCCAACCCTCAACAGCTACATAGCCATCTATCGCATCGATGCCTACAACCACACGATATTTTTGACACATTTCTTTGACAAAAGCAGGATTTTTAAGTGCGATTGAGCCTAAAATCACACGATCAATTCCCAAATCAACGTAACGACGAATCGTCTCTTCGTCACGAATACCACCACCAAGTTCCAGTTTTATCTGACAATGTTGTCGTATTTTTTCAATCTGCTCAAGATTTTTTGGCTCTCCTGCGAAAGCACCATTGAGGTCGACCAAATGCACCCACGATGATCCCATCTCTTCAAAAGCTTTTGCCACTTGCCATGGCTCATCCGAATAAATTTTTGCACTCTCCATCAAGCCTTTACTTAAACGTACAGCTTTGCCATCTTTCAAATCAATCGCTGGTAAAATATCCATTATAACTCCACAAAATTCTTTAAAATTTTTAATCCATTGGCATGTGATTTTTCAGGGTGAGGCTGAAATCCAAACACATTACCTTTTTGTACAGCACTGGTAAACTCATACCCATACAAAGTCTCACCTACACTGTATTTTTCATCACAACGCGCATGAAAACTGTGGACAAAATAGAGATAAAAAGACTCTGGCATACCGCGAAATAGAGGTGTCTCTTTTTTTACATGTAAGGTATTCCATCCCATGTGAGGCACTTTTAAACGATGAGAAAATCGTGTTGTATCAAACTTGACGATTTCTCCTTCAATAAGACCTAAACCTTTTGTTTTACCAAACTCAACACTGCTTTCAAACAATAACTGCATCCCTAAACAAATTCCTAATAAAGGCTTTCCAGAATATGCAAACGCTTGCACCGCTTCACCCATACCTTCTTTGTTTAATGCTTCCATTGCATCAGCATATGCACCAACACCTGGTAAAATAATCTTATCACACATTGCAACGTCATCTGGTTTGCAAATCATCTTAAGAGGAACACCCAGTGTCTCAAAAGCATTGACAACACTGCGAAGATTTCCCATATTATAATCAATTAAGCCTATCATATATCTCTCTTTTGCGAAATTGCTTTCAAGTAAAATGCCAATCCAAACAACAGCAAGGTAACCCCGCCAATGAGATAAACCGCATTTAAAATATGGGCAGAATCTATAATCGCATATTTAAAGACCAGCATCAACGCTTCAATGGCAAGTGCAATGATAATAGAGCCTAAAAAACGCACCATCGTTTTATGAATACCTGAGCTTTCATCACGCTCATTTCGCCCCAAAACTTCCTCTTCAAAAATCGTCTTAACCAAATCAAAAATAGCAAGAGAGAGTGTAATCAAAATGGTTGATTGAAACATCGCCTCAATATCTAAAAGATTGAATTCAAACCCGTGCATAAAAAGGCTACGCATCCCGTTGTAGAGCAATAACATAGCAATAGCGAGTAATGAGAGTGAAAAAATAGTATAAATAATCTGAGAGCTTTTCCCAAAAGCTGATTGCAACGATGAAGGATGCGCTATTTTTAACACATGCTCCAAGGAGACATCAATACACGCAATATAACGCAATGTCCCTTGTTCATCATAAATCGGATATGAAGCTGTTACGGTCAGTTCATTCGTCAAAGTTGACGGATATGGATCACTCAAAACACAACGCTTTTCACGCACCGCTCGGTAATAATAGGACTTTGCACTTCGATTTTGTCCAAGTCCTCCTTTTTTATGAGGATCATCCGTAATATTATTAATAACCTGTTCGCCTCGATGGTCCAAAACATAAAGCGCCTCAAACTCTTCCACTTCATGAACAATCTTATCTAAACTAGCTGTGATAACATCAATGCTAGGCTCTGGCATACGATTAGGGATATTGCGTGTAAAAAGATAACACAAATAAGCCCTAGCTCTAGGTCTTACTTCAGCAAACTGCTGAATCTCACGAATCACCATAGTGTAACCCTTTTATTTTTTTCGTATTGTAACTAAATTTTGAGCTTAAACACTTTTGCATGTGGCTCTAAACTGATCGGTTCAAACAATTTCTCATCGTAATTTTCTAAAACGAAAAGCTGAATATACGAAGCATCAAACATCGCTTCATCTAAAATCAAAAACGTATTATACGCTTGCATATAAATCACGTTAAAATTTCCATTTACATGTAATATACTTTGCTCTTTGAGAAGCTTTTTATCGCTAGAATAACCTGTTTTGATAAAACGCTTTACCAAAACTTCTTGATTTCCCAAACGCAGTGTTCCCTTAGCTTTATCAAGCACCACGCCACTGCTTAAATCAATATGCGTTGCGCTATCTTTAAAACGATTGGTTTGGTAGAAGAAAGGTTGGCGGACTACTTTTCCACTCATAATATCCAAATTGCTAAATTGCGCAACTGTTGGGAAGATACTGAGCATTCTGTAAGGAAGATAGAAATAGATATCGCGTGTCTTAGGGGGTAATGTGATATCGGTTTCCAACGCTGCTAAAAAATCATTCGCGTTTTTAAATCCACTATCAACACTCATTTGCGCGGTATTATTCATCACTGTTTCATTTTTTTCGGCATGCACATAGGCTTTTTCCGTATACTCTACTTCAAAACGAGCTAGTTTTGCTGCTTTTTCTTGAGAAGAAGTTAATGCATAACTCACAGGAAAATT
>JAGOZL010000100.1 GCA_018058685.1 Sulfurospirillum sp. | reverse complement strand
CAAACATAGCGTGTGTTGTTTTTTCAAGGCTTGCCGTATTGTGTGCCATGGTTTTTAGATGCTTCAAATAAACATTTAATAAAGAGATAGCGTAAAAGCTCTTTTTGAGTTCAAAGATTTTTTGGGCTAAGAGTTCTTCTTTTTCTAGCGCACTTAAGGTTTGCAAGGCTTTTGTAATCTGTGTGTAGTGCTCAATTTTTCCACCACTGTATAAAGGCAACGTATATGCCAGAGTCGTTTGAAAATGGTTACGGTCTTGCGGATAATTCAAATCTGTTGGTGCAATAGTATCGTTGACGCCATCAAATTGCTTGAAACCAAAATCAGCAAATCTTGCTTCACGAGATTGAAGTTTAAAGCCAAAAACACTGAGGGCATCATTGGAACGAAGCGCGGTTTGGCTTAGGTCTAAACTTCCATAAGCATTCCCTTGCGCTATTTTATGCTCATACGCTTTGATATGTTCATCAAAGTGTGCGATGCTTAATTCAATGTTGTGCTGTTTTACTTTTTGAATGGCTTTCTCTAGCGTGATGGCATCATTTGCGATGAGCACATTCAACATGAGAAGTACTCCTATGTATAAGCGCATTCAAACTCCTCCACTCTTTTTTAGATAAAGTTATAGTATCATCTTTATAATATTGATTTATTTACTGAAAAAAACTAAGGATTGTTTTTTAGAAAAAGATAATAAAATTTTACCTAAATAAATTTGAATAAAATGCTTAAAGAGTGAGAAAAGTCTAAAAAGGTCATTAAAAGTTAATTATTTTTACTATGAGAGTAACATCTGGAGGTTTAAAAGAAAAGCAGAAGAGATAAGACTCTTCTGCAAAAGGTAGATTATAAAACGGCGTACTCAACCCAAACACATGTCTCAAGCTTATTAAGCTTCGCCATGATTTCTTTATCAATATTACCATCAACCAAAATAACCGCCATCGCAAACTGATGTGCACCACGCCCCAATCTAAAGTCAGCAATGTTAATGTTAGCATCGGCTAAGATAGAAGTGATATTGGCGATAACACCAGGAACATCGTTGTTTTTAAAGATAATCATCTTACCTTTTGGTTTGAAGTCAAACTTAAAGCCATTAATGCCAACAATACGCTGTTCATCATCACCAAATACCGTACCGCTGATACTCACAACATTTTTCTCTGTGGTTAACGTTAAAGTGATTTTGTTTTTATAGCCGCTGCTAGCGCTATTTGCTTCAAACTTAGTCTCAATGCCTTTTTCATTCGCAACAAAAGCAGCATTGACATAATTGACTTTGTCTTCACTCACATCTTTAAGCGCACCAACGATACCAAAGGTCAGAAGCGATTTAGCGTAGTCACTGATTTCACCCTCAGCTTCAATACGGATTGACTTAATTGCCGAACGATTAAGCTGTGCTGCCAAGAAGCCCATCTTTTGAACAAGTTCTAAATAAGGCTCTACCGAAGCTGGTAAATCTTCCGCTTTAATCGGAAGGTTCAGCGCATGAGGATAGCTCACACCTCGTGCCGCACTGATAGCGTTTTCAGCCGCTTGAATGGCGATTTTTTCTTGTGATTCTAAAGTATTTGCACCTAAATGTGCTGTAACACAAACATTTTCTAAGTCTAGTAAAGGATGGTTTGTCGCTGGCTCTTTTGAAAAAACATCAATGCCCGCAAAAGCAATCTTACCGCTTTTAAGTCCTTCAAAAAGTGCTTCTTCATTATAAAGCCCACCACGTGCACAGTTTACAATACGCACGCCATCTTTCATCTTAGCGATTTCATCGTATGAAATCATATTGGTGGTTTCTTTATTTTTTGGTGTATGAATTGTAATAAAATCACATGCTAAAATATCATCAAAATTTTCAGTATACGTCATGCCTAAATCGGTTACTTTAGAAGAGGAGATGTAAGGATCATACGCGATGACTTCCATACCAAACGCTTTCGCACGAATCGCAACACGACTTCCAATATTACCAAACCCAATCACACCTAAACGTTTATCGCATAGCTCAACACCATACCATTTTTCACGGTTCCACACACGATCAAGTTTAAGGTGATTGTTTGCATTGGTAAAGCTTCGAGCGGTTCCAAGAAGATGTGCCATAGTAAGTTCAACAGCAGCAATTGTGTTCGCTGTTGGAACGTTCATCGCAATGATGCCTCTGCGAGAACATCCTTCTTGATCAACGTTGTCCACACCCACACCCGCACGAACAATCGCTTTAAGATTAGTCGCCGCGTTTAAAAACTTCTCATCAACATCGGTAGAGCTTCGTGTGATTGCAACATCAGCATCACCTAAAATAGTCAAAAGTTTATCTTTAGAAAGTGCTACGGCATCGATAACTTCGATACCTTCTTCTGAACGTAAAATTTCAAAACCTTTTTCATGAATCGCATCACATACAATAATTTTCTTTTGCTTCATAACCAAACCTCAACAATTTTTGATTTAATATCGTATTTTTCAAGCTCTGCTACCACTTTATCTAACCCCTTTTCACTCTTTTCTTGTACATAAATAAAAGGAGCTTTATCTTCTTTTACTACCATGTAAGAAAGATTGAATGAGGTGAGTGTTTGCACAACACAAAACAGTGAATAGCGGTCTATCCTATCGATGACAAGTCTGTATGACTTGACCTTTTCGCCCGTGATGCCATGAAGATCAATTTGCATAAAAAGCTCATTCACAGGAAAGATAAATTCCCGTGCATCTTTTTGTGCCAACTCTTTTACCCAAACACGATCTGTCGATTCGATTTTTACCTCTTGGGGAAGGGGGGATTGATTCTTGGCGATATCCATTTGAACCTCAATGTTCTGGTTTAAAAGCTTGTATAATAACAAGCCTAACCCCATAAACAAAAAGATAAAAAGTGTGCCAAGAATCTTTTTTTGCATCGCTTACTTCAATTGATCTTTAAGGATATCTCCAAGCGTCATTTTCTCTTCTTTATTGATTTCTTTTAACGCTTCTCTCTCTTTAAGTTTTGAAAGACGTCTCACAGAGAGTCGGATACGATTTTTCTTATCGTCAATAAAGGTGATTGCCGCTTCAATTTCATCACCAATTTTAAGGTCTGCTTCATTCACTTGACCCAAATCTTCTTTACGAATCAACGCATCAACATTATCTTCAAGTTCAACAAAAATACCAAATTCTTTGATGTCTCTGATTTTACCATGAACGATATCGCCGTTTTCATGTGATTTAGCATATTTTTGGATTGGGCTATCTTCGAGCTCTTTTTTACTTAAAGAGACTTTTTCACTCTCTTCATCAATTTTGACAATTTTAACTTCTACTTCATCACCAACGTTAAAGAGTTCTTTACATTTGTTGTTGCGATCCCATGATGCATCTTCATTGTGTAAAAGACCTTCTATACCACCGATTTTAACAAATGCACCAAACGCTGTGATCGTTGTTACATTTCCTTTAACAATATCACCCACTTTGAATTTCTTCATAAAATCATCAAATGGCTTTGGAAGAACATTTTTCAAAGATACGCGTAGACGTCTCTCTTTAGCATCAATTTCGATGACTTCAACATCGGCTACTTGACCCTCTTCGATATAATCGCGTGGATGTTTAATATTTTTATCCCATGAAATTTCAGAGATATGCAAGAAGCCTTCAATGTCATTACCTAAATCAACAAATGCACCGTATGGTTCAATATTACTGATAGTAACTTGAATAGAATCACCTACTTCTAACTCATCTTTAATCTCATCCCAAGGATCTGGCATCGCTGCTTTGATGGAGAGTGATAAATGACGCTTGTCTTTATCATATTTGATCGCTTTAACTTGAATGGTCTCACCTTCCTTATAGATAGTGCCAGGGTTTACAGGCCCTTTGTAGCTAATTTCAGAGTAGTGAACCAAACCATCAATACCACCAACGTCAACAAACATACCATAGGTTGTGATTTTTTTAATTGTACCTTCAACCACTTCATCTCTGTCGATGAGTTCTTGAACGATTTCTTTACGTTTTTTACGATCATCATCTAAAAACTTTTTGCGTGAAACGATGATGGATTCAGTGTCGTTGTCAATCTTAATAATTTTAACTTTGAGTGCTTTACCGACAAGTGTATTCAAATCTTTGACTGCCGCTTGTGAACGTGGAAGGAAAAATTCAATACCTTCTTTGTTTTCCGCAATAAATCCACCTTTGTTTTTACCAGTGATTTTAATGTCAATAGCAATATCATCTTCTTCTTTAAACTCTGCGATAAATGCTTTAATATGATTTTTACGAAGGGCCTTTTTGTGCGAAACCGCTGGTCTTTCATTTCTGAAACCTGTAATAACGACAGGAATAACATCACCAACTTTACATGTAATGTTGCCATTTTCATCTGTCACCTCAGAAGCGTTCAAGCGTCCCTCAGACTTCTTGCCCACGTCCACTAAAATGACATCTTCTTTGATCGCTACGACAACACCATTGATGAGTGTATCTCTCTCAGAATCCTTAAAAGACTCTTCTAACATCGCCGCAAAATCCATCTCCTCATGCTCGTCTGCGGCCTCAGTATGAACAGTTTTGTTCGCCTCATTTACCATATGCTACCCTTTTTAAATTGATTTTTTTAACTGTTTAAATTACATGTAAACACGTAAAAGTCGTCTATTATACTTTAATTTCGCTTATTTTTCCAATTATTTTTTCAATAATCCAATCTGGTGTTGAAGCACCCGCTGTAACACCGCATAAATGCTTATTTTTAAACCATGAAGGGTCTAAATCGTTTTCATCTTCCACTAAAAAACTATCCACACAATACTCTTTGCAAATGCTGTGCAACTGCTTGGTATTGGATGAATTTTTTCCCCCAATGACGATAACCACGTCCGCTTCTTTGGCTAACGCTTTGGCCGCATCTTGATTTTCAAACGTTGCATTACAAATCGTATTAAAAATACGTACTTCTTTGTAACGAGACTCCAAGTAATGGGTAATTTCTAGAAATTCATTGATTTTTCGCGTGGTTTGAGAAACGACCGCTACTTTTTGCCCCTTAAGCTTTACATTTTCCAGTTCAGCCACACTTTGAACGACGATTGCACCATGGATGGCATAACTCGCAACCCCCTTAACCTCAGGATGATTGGCATCCCCAAAGATAACAATTTCATAACCCTCTTTACTCATTTTTTCACAAATCTCTTGTGGTTTTGTCACATAAGGGCAGGTGGCATCAATGACTTCAGCTTTATCGGCACGTAACTGTTCTAAATCTTTTTTTGGAATACCATGCGTCCTTATAATCGCTTTAGGAGCGCCTTTGGCTTCTTGAATATCATGCAATGTGGTGACATTAAAGTTTTCTTTCAAACGGTTAATTTCGGCGTTATTATGAATTAAAGGGCCTATCGTGACAGCATTTGTCGCACCCTCGGCAATTTTAATAGCCCGTTTGACACCAAAGCAAAAGCCATAGCTTTTTGCGAGTTTAATCTCCA
>JAGOZL010000029.1 GCA_018058685.1 Sulfurospirillum sp. | reverse complement strand
GAGTGGCTCCGAATGCTGGATTCGAACCAGCGACCAAGTGATTAACAGTCACCTACTCTACCGCTGAGCTAATTCGGAACACTTTGAATGAGGTCGAAATTATAGTGAAAAATACTTTGATTGTCAAGTAAAAATTGCCTTGTTAGAATAAAAAGTCTTTTTTTGAAAGTTAAAAAGGACTATTTTTTCCTCTTCTAGCCTATCTTATTCAAGAAAAAGTAAGTTGAAAGGGAGTACGATAATAGTAGCTTTAAAAATCTCAAAGGAGTTTATATGAAGAAAACATTTGCGACCCTAGCCCTTGCTGGTGCTTTTGGTCTTTCGTTGTCTGCTGCTGAGTTTATCACTATTGGTACAGGTGGTGTTACAGGAACGTATTATCCCATTGGTGGGGCTATCTGTCAGATGGTCAATAAAAATAAAAAAGAGACTAACATCCGATGTTCTGTTGAGTCAACAGGTGGTTCTGTTTACAATGTCAATACCATTAAAGCGGGCGAGCTTGATTTTGGCGTTTCACAAAGTGATACAGCGTATCAATCTTTTAAAGGTGAAGGTAAATTCAAAGATGCTCCAGTACCTGAACTTAGAAGTGTTATGGCTATTTATCCTGAGCTCTTAGCTTTGGTTGTTAGTAAGAAATCGGGCATTCAAAAAATTACTGACGTAAAGGGTAAAAAAATCAATATGGACTCTCCAGGTTCTGGAACAGCTATGACAGCGGATGTGGTTTTTGAAGCTTTTGGCATCAAACGTTCTGATTTGGCTTTAGTCAATGAACTCAAATCTACAGAAGGCCCAACGATGTTACAAGACAATCACATCGATGGCTATTTCTTTGCCGCGGGCCATCCAACGGCTAACATCAAAGATGCTTCAAACTCAGTAGACATTAATATCGTGCCTATTGATGGAGCACCACTGGATCAACTCGTTCAAAAATACCCTTACTATGCGAAAGGTAAAATTGCAGGAACATTTTACAAAGGCGTGACAACCGATGTCCCAACACTCGGTGTTAAAGCCGTTCTTGTTACAAGTGCGAAAGTCAAAGACGACGTTGTTTACCAAGTCACAAAAACTATTTTAGATAACTTCGACAAATTTAAAGAACTCCACCCTGCCGTTAAAGATCCTTTGGTCACCAAAGAGAGCTTACTTGAGGGTTTAAGTATCACTCAACATCCAGGTGCTATCAAAGCATTTAAAGAAGCTGGGCTTATCAAATAAATTTTACATGTGAAGCCTCTGCATTATTAAGATGTAGAGGCTTTTACTCAAGGAAACATTCGTGAAAACGTTAGAAGAACGCTTAGATGATGAAAAACTCATTAGTGAATTTGAAGGGCATAGAGACTTTGAAAAAAATAGCTGGCATTATTGGTTTATAGCAGCTATTGCTTTTTCATGGTCTTTATATCAGCTCTATATTGTTTTAGACCCAGGTAACAGTGCGCATGTACGCTCAATTCACTTGGCCTTTGGTATTGCATTAGCATTTTCAATGCATGCCATGAGCAAAAGTCCAAAGCTACGGGCAACGATTACATGGTATGACTTTGTGATTATGTTTATCGGAGTCGCTGCTGTCTTGTACCAATGGTATGCGTACAGAGACTTAGCGATGCGCTCAGGTGCTTGGACGCAGATGGATATTATTGTAGGGATTACAACCATTTTGATTATTTTAGAAGCTTCTCGTCGTGTTATGGGCTTACCGCTAATGCTCGCGGCT
This sequence comes from Sulfurospirillum sp., assembly GCA_018058685.1. Taxonomy (GTDB): domain Bacteria; phylum Campylobacterota; class Campylobacteria; order Campylobacterales; family Sulfurospirillaceae; genus Sulfurospirillum. The sequence continues at coordinate 15,337 of JAGOZL010000029.1, read as the reverse complement.
GTTGTCTTTTTACTGTATGACTATTTTGGTCCTTATCTTCCTGATATGATTGCACATAAAGGTGCTAGTATTAATAAAATCATGGGACAAATGGTTCTTACCACAGAAGGTATATTTGGTGTTCCCCTTGGAGTTAGTGCTAGTTTTGTTTTCTTATTTGTTCTCTTTGGTGCCCTTTTAGATAAAGCAGGTGCAGGAGAGTATTTTATTAAAGTATCTTATACGATTTTGGGTAAATACGACGGAGGTCCAGCAAAAGCTGCTGTTGCAGCCTCAGGAATGTTTGGTATGATTTCAGGCTCTTCAATCGCCAATACTGTTACTGTTGGAACTTTTACGATTCCATTAATGAAACGTTTGGGCTTTAGTGCTCATAAAGCTGCTGCAGTTGAAACAGCCGCTTCAGTTAATGGTCAACTAATGCCTCCTATCATGGGTGCCGCTGCATTTATCATGGCTGAATTTTTAGGGCTCAATTACACCGATATTGTTTTTGCTGCATTTATTCCTGCTTTCACCTGTTATTTTGCACTCTTTTATATTGTGCATTTAGAAGCTAAAAAAAATGGTCTAAAAGGTGAAGATGCGAGTGTACTTGGTCGTACATGGCCTATATTTATACGAGGTATTCATTATCTAATTCCCATATTTTTCTTAATCTATACACTTATTGTACTGAGACAATCAGCTCAAAGTGCTGCTTTTAGTGCCATTATGTTTTTGATGGTGATTATGGTGGTACAAAAACCCTTTAAAGCCTATTTGAATAAGGAAAAAATCACTCTTCCACTTATTTTAGAGGGTTTTTCCGATATTGGCAATGGTATGGTTATGGGTGCAAAAAACATGGTTTCCATTGCTGTTGCGACGGCAGTTGCTGGTATTATCGTGGGTTCGGTCACACTGACTGGTATTGGTTTAGTCTTGGCAGAAGTCATCGACAACCTTTCAGGTGGATACATTATGGCTGTTCTTTTTATGACAGCTTTTGTTTCACTTGTTCTTGGCATGGGGCTTCCAACAACAGCAAACTATATCGTTATGGCGGCACTTACTGCTCCTATTATTATGGAGCTTGCAGGCAATAGTGGGTATCTTATCCCAACGATTGCTGCACATATGTTTGTGTTCTATTTTGGTATCTTAGCCGATGATACACCTCCTGTGGGTATGGCAGCCTATGCCTCTGCAGCGATTGCAAAGAGTGATCCTATTGTTACAGGTATTCAATCGTTTATTTATGATATTCGTACGGGTATTTTGCCATTTATGTTCTTCTTCAACAATGAGCTTCTCTTAATTGGTGGCGTTGATGGGGAAGATCCTAATGACTCATCAAAATGGGTTTGGATTACTAATCCGTTTGAAATATTGCTCATCTTTGGCGGGGCTGTTCTTGGAATGTTTGCCTTTACATCAGCCACTCAAAGCTTTGTTCTCACTAAAATTAATGCGCTCGAGCGTATAGGTTTAGTTTTGGTTATTCCATTTTTGATGCTTCCAAAAATCATGGCAACAAAACTTGGTCTTCCAAGCCATTATATCTCTTATGTGATTGGTCTTACGCTTTATGGATTTATCTACTTCAATCAACGCATTAAGTTTAAAAAGCAACAAGCTTTAGCGTAATTTTAAACCTGTGGATAAGAGATTATCCACAGGAATAAAAACTTACTCCCGCAACACGTTTAATATGAACCCTCTTACTTTCTAGAAGCTGATGAAGTCTTTCTTGGCTCTTTTCATCAAAACAAAGATGCACATCTTCAAAGCTCTGAGGTCTTCGCTTTAAAAGCTCTATTATTTCTTCTTCACTAAAATGACGCTTTTGAACACTATACTGTTTGCCATAGGTAATATTTACATGTAAATTCTCTAAATGATGTGAGAGCGCAATAAGACGTTCCACACTCACTCCTCTCACATCATATGCGGGAGGTCTATCTATCGTTCCTACGTCAATACGATTAGGTTGAATGACTTGGAGAACTTTATTTAAAGCTTGGAATTCTTCTAGTGTATCATTGATACCTTCAACGACTAAAATCTCAAGAATTAATACGCCTTGGTAGATTTTTTTAAACTCTTTCATTCCTTCAATGATGGCTTCGATTGTAATTCCTTTATGGGCACGATCAAGTCTTTTAAAACACAGTGGCGTAACGCAGTCTAGTGAGAGCTTAACAATATCTATAGACGAAAGTATCGTTCTGATATCTGGATTTAAGATGGTTGATCCATTTGAGAGAATGAGTAATTTACACTCTTTTTTAATAGTATGAAGACTTTTTACAAGCTCTTTTAAATGAGGGTACAGCGTTGGTTCGCCATTGGCTGTTAATGTAATCACATCAAGATTACGATGTTTTTTTAGTGCTTCTTGAAGTTCTTGTATAACAGCCGTTACCGAGGGAGCATCATTCGCCTCACTCACTGTTTTAGCACCTTTTAGCTCACAATACAAACAATCAAAATTACACTGTTTTCTATCTGGGCTTAAGTCAATACCTAAAGATTGTCCAAAACGTCTTGAAGTGATAGGACCAAAAATAATACTACTAATGAAAAGTCCTTTTACATGTAAAGAAATGTGCCCTTATAAAAAGGGCACATATTTAGATTTTAGTGAGAGTTTGTACTTGTTTGATGAAGTATTTAGCGTGTTCAACAGGGATATCTGGTAAGATGCCATGACCGAGGTTAAACACATGACGCTCATTTTTCATAACGCTAACAATATGTTCAATCCCCTCATCAATCGCATCTTTACTGTACAATCGTGTCGGCTCCATATTGCCTTGTAAGACGTATTTATCGCCTAGCTTTTCTTTAGCTAATTCAATCGGCGTTGACCAATCGACACCAAAAACATCAAATTCTCCATCGATTTTATCTAAGTAACCGCTAATTCCTTTAGGAAATAAAATAACCGGAACATGTGGGTATTTGGCTTTCAAATAGGCACTGATCTCTTTCATATACGACCAACTAAATTCAAAATAAGCACTCTCTTCAAGTGCCGCGGCCCATGAGTCAAAAACCATAACCACATTCGCACCACTTTCAATCTGTTTAGACATATAGCCTTTAAGCACTTCGGTCACTTTTTTAAGTAATGCGTGCATAAATTGTGGGTTAGAATAAATCAGTTTTTTAACCTGAGCATACGTTTTGGTTCCTTGCCCTTCAATCATATATGTTGCGAGCGTCCAAGGAGCCCCACAAAAGCCTATCAAGGCTTTATCAGCAGCAAGTTTTCCACGAATAAGACGAATCGTCTCGTACACATACTCAAGCCCTTCGATGGCTTTTTCAACGCTGAGTTTGTCTAAATCTTTTTGGTCTTTAATCGGTGCACTAAAAACGGGGCCTTCGCCTTGTAAAAATTGGAGCTCCATTCCCATCTCAAGTGGAACGACCAAAATATCACTAAATAAAATAGCCGCATCAACACCTAAAATATCAATCGGTTGAAGGGTTACTTCACACGCTTTTTCAGGGTCTTTACAAAGGTTTAAAAAATTTCCTGCTTTGGAACGAACTTCCATGTATTCAGGCAAATAACGTCCCGCTTGGCGCATCATCCATACAGGCGTATAAGGTGTTTTCTTTCCAAAACATGCATCAACAAAAATCATTAGTGTTTTCCACCCTTATGTAAAAAATAAAGTCCTAAAGCAAGAGCTGCAATTGAGATTGAAAAATAGAGCATCTCAAGAGCCCCTTTGTATTCGGTGTGCAAAATACGCTGAAAAAAGCTTACTACCAAAACCATCACAATGACTTTAGCAATTTTATCTTTGAGTTCATCCAAAGAGGCAACATAGAGGACTTTATCGCCCCCACTGCCTTTTGCTACATCAATTTCGGAAATAAAGAGCTCATAAATACCAAAGCCAAAAATCAAAAGAACAACAGCGATTAAATATAAATCAATCGCTCCAATAATTTCAGCAACAATATCAGCATGAAAATCTTCAGGATGAACACCAGAGAAAAAATACTGATAGGTTGAAATAACCACATGGTATAAATCAGCACTGCCTATCACAAAAAGTGCAAATGAAGATAAAATACTAAAAATAACAGCAAGCAAAATCACCATCCTACTTGCCCAAAGTCCTTTTTCAAACCATTTTTCAATCATTAGGCTTCTTCTCTTTGAATCCATTTTTGTGCGATTCTAACAGCATTTGTCGCAGCACCTACTCGAATTTGGTCTGCTACACACCATAAATGAAGTACATTGTCACGGTTAATGTCTTTACGAATTCTTCCAACAAACGTATCATTCGTATCGGTTGAAATGATTGGCATCGGATACTCTTTTTTTGCTGGGTTATCTAGAACAACGACGTTTTCAGCATTTTTCAACGCTTCAACAGCCACGTCTAGATTGACATCTTTTTCAAAATGAATCGTAATGGACTCTGAGTGTGAACGCATAACTGGAACGCGTACACATGTTGCGCTAATTTCCATTTTTTTACCTAAAATCTTCTGCGTTTCATTCACCATTTTCATCTCTTCTTTGGTGTATGCGTTGTCCATAAAGACGTCAATGTGAGGAATAACATTGAGCGCAATTTGATGGGCAAATGTCTTTGGCTCACACTGGTCAAGCTTGAATGCAAAGAAATCTTGCATTTGATTGACCAGCTCTTCCATGCCACCTTTGCCTGCACCACTCACCGCTTGATAAGTACTGACATCCACACGAGTAATATTAAAAATATCATCAAGAGGCTTTAGAACTTGAACCATTTGAATGGTAGAGCAGTTTGGATTGGCGATAATGCCTGTTGCTTGCCACAAATCAATATCTTGTGGGTTACACTCAGGTACCACCAAAGGAACATCAGGGTTCATTCTAAAGTGACTGGTGTTATCAATGACAACCGCCCCCGCTTCTGCAGCAAATGGAGCAAAATGAGCTGAGATATCCCCCCCTGCACTGAAAAATGCGATTTCAACATTATATTCTTCAAAGACTTTTTCAGTAAGCTCAATCACTTTATAGCTCTTACCTCTAAACTCAATTTCAAGTCCAGCACTTTTTGCACTTGCTAAAGGAATAAGATTGTTGATAGGAAAATCAACCTCTTCTAAAACCCTGAAAAACTCTTCACCTACTGCACCCGTAGCTCCAACGATGGCTACATTGTACTTTCTCATCTTCTAAACCTTTTATATGATGTAAGACTTTTTTAATAACCCAGCACGCATGTTAGGTTATCAAAAAAGTCTGCTTAAGATTTTAGCTATTACGACATACATCGAAATAACTAAAATCTAAATCCAACTACGACTTTCTAAAAATAAATCTTCTCTACTAATCGCTTCTGCATCACTTAAGATAGCCGCCCGTTCAACAACTGAAATAAGCTCTCTAATATTTCCAGGCCAATTGTAGCTCATCAATGACTCAACAGCTTCTTCAGAAAAATAGCGATTTTCAATACTATACTTTACTCTGACACGCGCTAAAATCTCTTCACATATCGGCATAATTTCTTCTTTACGCTGACGTAAAGGCGCTATCTCGACAGGAATAGTGTTTAACCTATAATAAAGGTCTTCTCTAAAATGTCCCTCTTTAATTTTTCGCTTGATATCAGCATTGGTTGCAGAGACAATGCGTACATCAATCGGCATCTCTTTCGTTCCACCCACTCGCACCATCACACGTTCTTGAATCACTCTTAATAGCTTTGCTTGTAACGCTAATGGCATCTCACCAATTTCATCCAAAAAAAGCGTTCCACCGTGTGCAAGCTCAAAATGACCTTTTTTTTCTGTTGTCGCATCCGTAAATGCCCCTTTTTCATACCCAAAAAGTTCACTCTCAAGCAGATTCTCAGGAATGGCCGCCATATTAATCGCCACAAAAGCATTTTTTGATCGCGGAGAGTTTTTATGAATATATTGTGCAAAGAGCTCTTTTCCAACACCACTCTCACCTAAAAGCAAAACACTTACATCTGTTTTGGCAGCTTTTCGAGCAATACTTAGTGCTTTTTCAAGCTCAGGAGATGTTGCAATAAACCCACTCTCATCCCCTTTTGATGAGTCGATTTTTTGAAAACTTTCTTGTGTTTTTGCTCTAACTTTAACGTGACGTTTGATTGCTTCTACTAAGGTATCTATTTCAAAAGGTTTGGTTAAAAAATCTTTAACACCTAAACGAACGGATTCAATGGCTCGATTTAGTGTTGCATTGCCTGTAATAACAATAATGTCATAAGCACCATCAAGCTTTTTAATAAATTCAATCCCATCCATTCCAGGCATATTGATATCGGTCACAATGAGATCTACACTACTGTCTATTTTTTTCAAAGCATCAATAGCGCTTTTGTAACTGCTAATCGTAAATTCTTCATATTCCCCAAGTGCAATTTCGAGGGATTTTCTCATATTAATATCATCTTCTACGATTGCAATGCGCATTATTAACCTATCTTTCATTAAAGTAGTATCATTCACCTAAAGGTCTTTATGGTAGCAAATTCATCTTTAAAATCTACTGTAAACCTGACTGGCTCGATGACATGCTCAATTCTATCGCTATTGGCTTTTAAACGGTATTCATTCCATGAAAGGATATGCGCAGAGAGTGTCTCAAAACAAGGAAGAACCTTGTCGAAATTTTCATTTAAAAATTGCTCTTTTGAAAATTTTGAATGATAGCGTAAGCGTAAAGGTATCTCACACAATGTGTGAGATACCCCATTAAAGGGAGTCATAACAGGAGTAATGTTTTTTTCTTGAAAAACCACAGCACCATTAACAGTCACCACTTTGTATGAAAACCAAAAGTGTTCACTGCTAAAAAGTGAAGTACTAAATCCGAGTAGTACTAATAAGAAAAAAGTTCGTTCCACCTACGTGCACTCATTGTAACTTCCATTCGTACGACATACAAGCCATCTTTAAATGTTGCATCGGTCACTGCAGCATCTTTAATAACACCTTTTACAGTAGAGGTAATACGTGAATCTTTCAATGCCGCATCTTTAACCGTATCGGTTGCATTGATTTTGGCACCATACAGTTTTTCACCTAATTGACGGTATCCATCTGTAATCGCTGCGCGTTTAGCCAAAGCTACAGCTTGTGCTGGCGAAATAGTATGCTGAGGTGCAATACCTTCACCGTAAACAACAAATGATTTTTCGAAATCATTTGTTGTATGTGCTATTTTTTGCTCATCAAGAACTTTTTGTGTTTCTTTACGTATCACTTCTTTTTGTTGTTCAGGAGTTTGTGTATCCTTTGAAGAACACCCTGAAGCAAGAAAAAGCATACTCACACTAGCGAAGAGTGCCATAATCCATCTATTCATAGCTACACCTTTAAATATTTTTTTATTTTAAAGCAATAAACATTCCATTACTCTTCACTTGAACCACTCTCATCAGAAATCAAGCTACTTTCACCACTTAAAAGTACATCTTCTTCCAAACCTTCAAGTTCATCATTCTCTTCCTTAGGGCATCGTGCAATACTCGCGACCACATCACCTGTCTCAACATGAACAACTTTAACACCACTGGTATTACGTCCTGCTTTGCGAATGGTTTGCATATCGACACGAATCATTTTACCACTGCTAGTGAGTGCCATCAAATCTTTATCTTCATCAACAATCACTACAGCAACTAAATCGGCAGTTTTTGGTGTTAGTTTCATAGCGATAACACCTTTTCCTCCACGGCTTTGTAAACGATATTCTTCTGCTGTTGTACGTTTACCAATACCTTTTTCAGTCACGGTGAGCAATTCTTCTTGATCGTTGTAAATAACTGCTGCACCAACAACTCTGTCATTTTCTTCTTTAAATCGAATACCTGTAACACCGCGTGCTGTTCGTCCAATTTCTCTTGCATCACCCACTTCAAATCTTATACACATTCCCTTTTTAGTTACAATGAAAAGATATTTTGTATCGTGCGTAACGACTCTTGCTGTGACCAATTCATCATCGTCATCCAGAGTAATGGCTCGTACACCTACCGAGCGAATATTTTTAAATTCACTCAAGTTGGTACGCTTAATGACACCATTTTTGGTAAAGAAAGCAAGAGATTTTGTTTCATCAAAGTCAGTTGTTGGGATGATTGCCATAATTTTTTCATCAGGTTGAAGCTGAACTAAATTGACAACCGCTTTACCTTTTGCGGTACGACTTCCTTCAGGAATTTTGTAAACTTTGAGCCAGTAGAGTTGTCCACGATCCGTTACAAACATCAAGGTGTCATGTGTATCGGAAACAAAGAAACTTTCAATAAAGTCATCATCATAAGTCGTAACGGCAATTTTGCCTTTACCGCCTCGTTTTTGCTTCTCATACTGTTTAAGTGGTACACGTTTGATATAACCACGGTGTGTAATCGTCACAACCATAGGTTCATTTGCAATCAAATCTTCCACGTCAATATCATCATAATCATCAACGATTTCAGTAATACGTTTTGATTTAAACTTATCTTTGATATCAACAAGTTCTTTCTTAATCATCTCATTTAACAAAGATTCACTTTTAAGAATGTCACTAAGGTATTGAATCTCTTTAAGAAGTTCTGCGAGTTCACTTTCAATTTTATCTCGTTCAAGTCCTGTAAGGCGTTGGAGTCTCATATCTAAAATGGCTCCGGCTTGCACTTCTGAGAGATTAAACTTTTCAACTAAACCATCTTTTGCGCTCTTTGTATCGGCACTGCTTTTGATCAATGCAATAATTTCATCGATGTTATCCAATGCTATTTTTAAGCCCTCTAAAATATGCGCCTTGGCTTTGGCTTTTTCAAGTTCAAAAATCGTACGGCGAATAATAACGGTTTTTCGGTGGCGTAAAAACAGATGCAACAACTCAATCAATGTAAAGATTTTTGGTTCTTTATTGTAAATAGCCAATAAAATAACACCAAACGTGACTTCAAGACTGGTTGATTTATAAAGGTTATTTAAAACAATATCGCTCATCGCTTCGCGTTTGAGTTCAATCACAAGGCGAATACCCTCTCTATCACTCTCATCACGAATTTCGCTAATACCCTCTATCATCTTCTCTTTAACAAGTCCAACGATTTGCTCAATCAATCGTACTTTATTGACTTGATAAGGAAGCTCATCAATGACGATGATATCTTTATTGCCTTTTTTCTCTATATGCACTTTTGAGCGAATACGTACACGACCTCGCCCTGTACGGTAGGCTTCTAAAATACCTTTTTTACCAAAAATAATACCACTGGTTGGAAAATCTGGCCCTTTGATAAATTCCATCACTTCATCAAGCGTTGCTTCAGGATTTTCAATTAAAAGCAATAAACCATCTAAAAGCTCATCTAAACAATGGGGAGGAATATTGGTCGCCATACCTACAGCGATACCACTTGAGCCATTGAGCAACAAGTTTGGTACACGGCTTGGAAGCACATCTGGCTCAATCATACTATCGTCATAGTTAGGTACAAAATCAACTGTATCTTTATCTAAATCACGCAGTAGCTCTTCTGCTAAAGGGGTCATTCTCGCTTCCGTATAACGCATCGCAGCCGCACTATCGCCATCGATTGAACCGAAGTTTCCTTGCCCATCTACGATAGGAATACGCATCGAGAACGGTTGAGCCATACGAACAAGCGCATCATAAACCGCCATATCACCATGCGGGTGATATTTACCGATAACATCACCGACGATACGTGCTGATTTCTTATACGGACTGCGTGAAGAAATCGCTAGGTCATTCATCGCATACAAAATACGTCTGTGTACAGGTTTAAGTCCATCACGTGCATCAGGAAGTGCACGTCCGATGATAACACTCATCGAATAATCAAGGTAACTAGCCTTTATCGAATCTTCGATGTTAATCGTCTTGATATCTTGGTTCGAGTCAAAAATATTATCCATTCATTAACCTTGTAATGTAAATTGATTTATTATACTTTAGTTTTCTTTTGCATCAGCTAAAACGAGCGCAAAAAGAACGTTACTAGAGTGCTTTTTAAGTACTTCTTCTGCCTCTTGCAAGGTCGCTCCTGTCGTGACGATATCATCAATCAAAATGACATCCATCGCTTCTTTACATGTAACATTAAAATCACGTTTATGTTGCGCTCTAAAGGCTTTGCTTTTACCTGAATACGTGCACTCATTTTGTGCCCTTAGTGCTCCATAAAGCGGTGTCAAAAAAGGCTTTGTGGCTTTGGCTAAAATCGCACTGTGTGAGTATCCATGTCGCACATGGTCATCAATAGGGATGGCATAAATACCTTCTGGAAAATGAGCATTTTGCAAAAAAGGCGTCAAACAATGCTTTCCAAGTTGTGCAAAAATCTTTGCACCACTGTAGGTGTGTTTTGTGTGCAGAAGAGGTGCAATTTCACTGTAGGGATAAAAAGAATAAACTTTCAACCCACTGTCTAATACTCTAAAAGCAGGACTAGGCGAAAGCAGCGTTGAAAGACATCTCTTGCAAAGCGGTTGCCAACTTAAGTTTAAACAAAGATGGCAACGCATTACATGTAAAAATTAGTCAATTTTGAGGATAGTTAAAAAGGCTTCTTGAGGGAGCTGTACTTTACCGATAGATTTCATACGTTTCTTACCCTCTTTTTGTTTTTCTAAGAGTTTTCGCTTTCGGGTGATGTCACCGCCATAACATTTTGCGGTAACGTTTTTACCCATGGATTTAACCGTTTCACGCGCGATAACTTTGGTGCCAATGCTCGCTTGAATCGCAACTTCAAAGAGCTGTCGTGGGACGATTTCTTTCATCGCTTTGACAAAATCGCGCCCTCTGGTTTGTGCACTGACTCTGGGAACGATGATGGAGAGTGCATCCACCGCTTCTCCCGCCACCAACAAATCAAGTTTGACCAAATCACCCACTTGATATCCAATAGGCTCATAATCAAAACTCGCATACCCTTTGGAAACCGACTTGAGCTTGTCATAAAAATCCATAACGATTTCATTGAGGGGAATCTCATACTCCAAAAGTACACGCTCAGGACTTAAATAGTCCATCTTTTTTTGCATACCACGCTTATTGTTTAAAAGAATAATGATGTTACCTAAAAACTCCGTCGGTGTTAAAACGGTAGCTTTAACATACGGTTCTTGAATCTCTTCAAATTCATTGACAGGAGGAAGTTGGCTTGGGTTTTGAATATCTAAAACAACTCCTTTAGTTGTTTTGACTTTATAAGTCACGGTTGGGGCTGTAGCAATCAAGTCCAAATCAAACTCTCGTTCCAAACGCTCTTTAATCACTTCCATATGCAGTAAGCCTAAGAATCCCACTCTAAAGCCAAAGCCAAGAGCGGCTGATGTTTCAGGCTCGTATGAGATACTGGAGTCATTCAATTTTAACTTATCTAACGCATCACGAAGCTCTTCAAACCTATCGGTCTCAATCGGATAAAGTCCCGCAAAAACAAACTGTTTCACTTCTTTGAAACCGCCAACGGCTTCGGCTGTTTTGTTTCGATTATCGGTAATGGTATCACCGACACGAACATCACCCACATTTTTTAACCCTAAAACAACAATGCCTACTTCGCCCGTTTTAATCATCGGTGTTTTTTCTAACACCAAGGGGTGTGGGTACATCAAGTTTAAAACTTCGTGTTTTTTGCCTGTACCCATAACATAGACTTCTTGTCCTTTTTTAATCGCACCGTCATACACACGAACAAGAGCTAAAGCCCCTAGATAGTTATCAAACCAACTGTCATAAATAAGTGCTTTTGTGGGAGCATTTTCATCGCCCATAGGTGCAGGGATTTTATCGACTAGCGTATCAAGAAGCTCTCTAATTCCAATACCACTTTTAGCGCTCACGTTAAGAGCTTCTGAACAATCAAGCCCAATAGTATGTTCAATCTCATCTTTCACACGCTCAGGATCGGCTGCTGGAAGATCTATTTTATTGATAACAGGGATAATCTCTAAGTTGTTTTCTAACGCAATATAAACATTGGCAATGGTTTGCGCTTCCACACCCTGAGAGGCATCAACCACCAAAAGTGCGCCATCACTGGAAGCCAAAGAGCGACTTACTTCATAAGAGAAGTCGACGTGACCAGGAGTGTCTATAAGATTGAGAATATAGGGTTGTCCATCTTTAACATATGTCAAACGAACACTTTGCGCTTTGATGGTGATGCCTCGTTCTTTTTCGATGTCCATCGTGTCCATCATTTGCGTGGTCATTTCACGCTCACTCACCGCACCGCACTCTTGAATAAGGCGGTCAGCTAACGTACTTTTACCATGGTCAATATGGGCGATAATTGAGAAGTTACGAATATGTTTTTGCATTAGATGAAGAGTCCATTAACACTTTCATTGTGATACACACGGCGAATCACTTCTGCAAACACAGGAGCAACACTAAGAACTTTGATTTTTTCGTTGGTTTCTTTCAAAGGGATGGTATCTGTAACAATTAACTCATCCAATTCACCTTTTGCGATACGCTCATACGCAGGACCGCTTAGAACAGGGTGTGTACAGCATGCCATAACACTGGTTGCACCTTTTTTCTTGAGCACTTCTGCGGCTTTCACAATCGTTCCAGCTGTGTCTATCATATCGTCTACCAAAATAACATCTTTGCCCGCCACATCACCGATGATATTCATCACTTCAGACTCATTGGCTTTTTCACGACGCTTATCCACGATGACCATATCGACACCCAAAAGTTTTGCAAAACTTCGTGCACGCGCAACGCCTCCTATATCTGGACTTGCAATAATAGGATTTTTAAGATTTTTTGCTTTGACGTAGTCGTTGAAGATGATAGAACCATAAAGGTTATCGACAGGAATATCAAAAAAGCCTTGAATTTGACCTGCATGTAAATCAATCGTAACCACACGGTCTATGCCTGCGGTTTGAATCATATTAGCAACCAATTTTGCAGTAATAGGAACTCTTGGAGCTGCTTTTCTATCTTGTCTCGCATAGCCAAAATAAGGCATAATCGCCGTAATAGTACTTGCTGAACTTCGACGTAGGGCATCTGTTAAAATCAATAATTCCATCAAATTGACATTAGCAGGTGCACAGGTTGACTGGATGATAAAGACATCTTTTCCTCGTACACTTTCACTGATTTGAACACTAATCTCACCATCACTAAAGGTCTTAATCTCCGCCGCTGAAAGAGGCAAAGAGAGATGTTTTGCCACGCGTTTGGCGAACTCTGGGTTAGAAGTTCCTGCAAAGACTTTATAGCCTCTCATCGTTATATCCTTGTATAAAAAGTGCCTGATTTTAACTAAAAACCACTTAAAAACTCTTTGCTATAAAAACCCTTGGGCTATTAACATTTTCTTAACACTTGCATGTCATAATTCTAAACTATCTTTTTTAAAAGGAAAAACAATGAATAGTTTGCGAAAACTCACTTCACTCACCATCACATTTTCATTTTTCATCATGAGCTATACAGGTATTATTCTTTTTATAGCACCTAAAGGACGTGTTGCAAATTGGACAAATTGGGAACTTTTCGGGCTTGATAAGACAGAATACACCAATTTACATGTAACGTTTATGGTGCTTTTTTTAGTGGGAATGGTCTTACATCTTTATTTCAACTGGAAACCGCTTTTTTCCTACCTCAAAGATAAAACGCGTACTTTTTCCCTTTTGACCAAAGAGTTTTTAATCGCCCTTAGCATCAATATGCTTTTCATCGCAGGTACACTCTATTATTGGACGCCGTTTGAGCAGTTTTTAGATTTTGAAGATGAAGTCAAAAGCTCATGGGAGAAAAAAGCGAAGAAGTCGCCTTACGGACACGCCGAATTATCAACTCTTGAAGAGTTTGCTCAAAAGACAGGAATGAACGTAGAAAAAATCGTAGAAAAGCTCAATGCCAAAAATATTCAAGGAGTGAGTAGAGATAAAACCATTGAAAAGATTGGCAAAGAAAATGGTAAATCTCCCTCAGAGCTTTTTGATATTATTAATACACCAAAGAAGTAGAGTTTTTCTACTTCTTACGCGCGACTTGAGATAAAAATGCCAAGAACAATCAAAGCTAACCCTAAGACTTTGTAGAGTGTCACACTCTCTGAAAATAAAAAGACAGAGGAGACAAAAACAACCACAAAGGTTAATCCCATAAATGGATAGGCGTAGCTTAATTCAAACTTTGTCATCGCCGCCATCCAACATAAAGAGGCAACAAATGCGGAGACAAATCCACTTAAGATGAAAGGATCTAAAAAAAGTTTGAGTAAAAAAACCATTTTAGCTATGGTTTCTTCAGGTAAATGCCCATAATTAGGGATACGCCATTTAATAACCAATTGACCGTAAACGGTGAAAAAAATCGTTCCAAAAATATATAAATGTGCCATTAGTTTTCTTTACTCCATTGGATTAAAACGTTACAGACTTCTTCAATTTCTTTACATGTAAGACCATAATACAGTGGTAAACGTACCAGTCGTTCACTCTCTTTTGTCGTATACACATCACTTCCTTCAAAACGTCCAAACTTCAATCCAGCCGGTGCGCTATGCAAAGGAATATAGTGAAAAACAGCCCCGATAGAAAGCTCTTTAAAGCGCTCTAAAAGTGCTGTTCGCGTTTCTAAATCTTTCACTTTAAGATAGAACATATGTGCATTATGCTCGCATCCCTCAGGAATAAAAGGTAATTCAATGACTCCTTGTTTAAGTAGTGGCGTCAATATTTCATAATAGTACTTCCAATTCTTTTTACGTGCATCTTGAATCTGTTCAGCCATCTCAAGTTGTCCCCACAAATAGGCCGCTTGAAGCTCACAAGGCAAATAACTACTTCCAATATCCACCCAACTGTATTTATCCACCATGCCTCTAAAAAATTGACTTCGATTGGTTCCTTTTTCACGGATAATCTCCGCACGATGCATAAAACGCTCATCGTTAATAAGTAACAAACCACCCTCTCCACCACTGGTGATATTCTTTGTTTCATGAAAACTAAACGCACCCAAATGACCTATCGTACCTAGTGCTTTGCCTTTATAAGAAGCATCAAAGCCTTGTGCCGCATCTTCCACCACAAACAGATTGTGACGTGAAGCAATCTCCATGATCGTATCCATTTCACACCCCACCCCTGCATAATGCACAGGCACAATGGCACGTGTTTTTGAGGTAATGGCTTGTTCGATGAGACGCTCATCGATATTCATCGTCTCTGGTCGTACATCCACAAAAACGATTTTTGCACCGCGAAGCGCAAAAGCATCTGCAGTGCTTACAAAGGTGTAGCTTGGCATGATGACCTCATCACCTTCTTTGATGTCCAGCAACAG
>JAGOZL010000099.1 GCA_018058685.1 Sulfurospirillum sp. | reverse complement strand
GATGTAGCAACCATGGCAAAATTTGGATTTGTGCTTAATATCGTAGGTATTGGTCTTATCACACTAACCGCAATGTTTTATTGGAAATATTTTCTCTAATACTCCAATGCCTTGCATTTAAAATGCAAGGCATTAAATGTTTTACATGTAAATTAATCCACAATAAAAAGCTTCGCTCCACTGAGCGTATAAGAGCGATGCGCCATCGTATCATCCGCGACTTCGTAACTCATTCCTGCTTTAAGCAAATGCACTTCACCGCTTTCAAGTTCGGTGTAAAGCTCTCCTTCTAAACACAAAAGAATATGCCCTTTTTGACACCAGTGGTCTGCTTTATAACCAGCCGTATACTCAACCATACGCACACGAATGTTGCCACACTGCTTCGTTTGCCAAAAGGCACTTCCACTCTCGCCTTTGTGCTCTGTTCTTTCAAGGTTTTCCCACTCAGTCGTGCCAAAGGGGATATGGGTCATTTGCATACATGCTCCTGTGTTGACGTGCATCCATACTTAGTAGCGTACGTTTCTCCAAAAACACACATCGCATCAAGCACTTTTTCAAGCTCTTTTCCCATCGGGCTTAGCGCATACTCAACCCTTGGAGGAACTTCGGCAAAAACCGTTCGCTCGACAATATGAGACGCTTCTAGCTCTTTAAGTTTTTGGGTGATGGTTTTTTGCGTGATTTGAGGAAAGGCTTCGCAAATCTCTTTAAAACGCTTCTTCCCACCCAATAAAATATAAACAATATAAATCTTGCTTTTATCGTTGATAATATCTAAAGTCAGCTCCACAGGACAGTGGAACGATTTGTCATCTATGTGTATCATTTTTTTCACCTCGTTTGTGAATTATACCATAAGAACGTTTTTTGTTCTTTACTTACTTTTTTTACTGTAAGGAAATTATAAGTAGTTTAGGGATATATTTTCCAAAATCATTTTAGGAGAATCGCCATGAAAAAAACACTCATCATCTTAGCCCACCCCAACATCGCCGAGTCAAGACTCAACAAAACGCTTCTTCAAGAGCTTAACGACAATCAAAACGTCACCATTCACGATATCTACGCAACCTATCACGTGGCTGAAAACATCGATGTAGCGAAAGAACAAGCACTTTTAGTGAGTCATGATCGTATCATTTTTCAATTTCCACTCTACTGGTTTAGCACCCCAAGCCTTCTTAAAGAGTGGCAAGACAAAGTATTGACCTATGGGTTTGCGTATGGAAGTGAGGGCAATCAACTGGCAAACAAAGAGTTTAAAGTGGTCGTCACAACGGGTGGTGCGCAAAGTCAGTACCAAGAAGCTTTTGCTATTGACAACTTCTTACTTCCTTTCCAAGGAACAGCATTCTTTACGCAGATGCTCTACACCCCAGCGTTTGCGGTGTACAAAGCCTTAGAGATTACCGATGAGGCATTGAGCGAAAAAGCCCTCGAGTATAAAGCTCTCCTCGCACAAGAGTCATGGAGCGTATAAGTCAAGAGGGGTTAACCCTCTTGCGAAAAAGACTCAAACCCAAGCTTACGTAGCTCACACGCAGGGCATGTGCCACAGCCATAACCCCAAGCGTGTTTGTGCGTATGAACACCATTGTAACACGTATGCGACTCATCAATCACCAAGTCCAAAACACCCTCAACCTGAGAGAGCTCAAAGGTTTGGGCTTTCGTGAGGTGCATGAGCGGATAGTGAAAAGTGATGTTGGCTTCACTGCCAAGATTAAGCGCAAGCTCCAACGCCTTGACAAAAGGCTCTCTACAATCAGGATAGCCTGAATAATCGGTCTGATTAACCCCGATGATGATGTGCTCTATGCCTTGTTTTTGCGCAAAGGCGTGTGCGAGGGTAAAGAAAATGGCATTGCGATTAGGCACAAATGAAGCTGGCAAGTTCGTATGCGTACTGTGATGCGCACCGATATCTTGCGTACCATCGATGAGTGCGGAGTCATTGAGCTGTGAAAATGCATCAAGGCTCAGCAAGGTATTTTTTACATGTAACGCTTGCGCTATTTTCCTCGCTTGAGCGATTTCAACACGATGTTTTTGACCATAATCAAAGGTGATGGTTTCGACTTCATCAAAACGGTTTTTTGCCCAACCAAGGCAGGTAGTACTGTCTTGTCCTCCGCTAAACACAACAAGGGCTTTACGCATCACTCTACTCCTAAAAACTTATGCAACTGCGCACTTAAAATAAAACGGGGATGCGCTTTAACAAACTCAACACAAAAGGCAACATTTTCAAAATTGGGCTTATCTTTTTCGTTTTGAGGCTGAATAAAAATAGGCTTGTAGCTCTTAAACGCGATGATTTTATCAACTTTTGAAGTTTTGGAAACCACAAACTTGACCTCATCGTAGCCATTTTTAGCGATATGATTCCAATCTTTTGGGCTATACGTCACCCAATTGGCATTCACAATATTGGAAAAATTGTACCCATTGGTCTCCACCGCAACCGAGTACATATGCGCTTGCAAAAACTCGATAAAACCGTTCAAATCATACATCGTCGGTTCTCCACCTGTAATGACAATATGGTGTGAAGGGTAGGCTTTGATTTTGGCTAAAACGTCATCATAACTCAAGCTCTCATACTCGCCCTTATGCAACATCTCATCGCAAAACCCACAGCTAAGATTGCACCCATGCAAGCGAATAAAGATACAAGGAATCCCCACTTGTGAGCCTTCCCCTTGAATCGAATAAAAAATTTCTACTATTTTTAACATGACACTCTTTTACATTTAATAGCTCAAATCATAATATATCTTCACTAAAAAGCACGTCAAGAATTTTTTTTATATCTCTTTTTGGGTATCATTTAAGTATTAAAATAAAGGTTACATGTAAAATGATTTGGCAAATAAGTAAAGAGTTTGATTTTTGTTACGGGCATCGTGTCTGGTCGCAACAACTTGACAGTGAATTTTCGCTCACGGGCTGTTTGGCGTGTCGTCACTTGCATGGGCATCAAGGAAAAGTTATCGTTTATCTTCAAAGCTCAGAACTCAAAGATGGCATGGTGACAGACTTTCACCACCTTAACTGGTTCAAACAGTTTTTAGATACCACGCTTGACCACAAATTTATCATCGACATTAACGACCCTCTTTTTGCAACCTTACTGCCCCACTTTGCGGACAAACAAAACCTCATCGAACATGAAGCAGGCTATAAAATCCCTGATTTAAAACGTGTCAAAGAAGAACCAAACCACATCATCGAGATGTATGATGGCTATATTATCGTTGAGTTTGTACCAACGAGTGAGAATATTTCTACATGGTTGCTTCAGATTATCGCAAAAAAGATGAGCCGTTTGGGAGTTAAAGTATCGCATGTGGAGTTTTTAGAAACGCCTAAGAGTCGAAGTATCGTTTATAACGATAAGTAGGGAAATCCCCCCTACTTATGCTTTGGCATACGCCTTTTCAAGTTTCTCGTACAATGCCTTAATCGTAGGAGCATCATCGCCTTCTAAGAAAGAGAGCATCACCACGTTGTCTTCTTTGCCATTCCATGTTTTTTTATACGTGCCTTCTTTATAGCCGTGGTCTTGGCGAAATTGGTTAAGCACATTTTTTGCCACATAGAATTTGTAGAGAATTTTTAAATTGACCCCACATTTTCGAGCCAATGCGAAATACTCACACAACAGCCCATCAAACAAATCTATCTCAAAACCCGTTGTTCCATGGATGATGCTTTCAATATCATTGATAAGCTCCATCGTATCAGCTTGTTGATTGGAGGTTGGCTCTTTGGTAAAGGCTTCAAAACCTTGCACATCCAAAACATCTTTGACCAATTGCTCCAAATCACCCTTGCCATTTGTTTTATACTCTTCAAGTAATAAACTCATCACAAAATGCCAAATATCAACAATTTCAACCGTAACATTGTCCCAATCAGTATCGTGGTTGATATTTTTCCAATGTTTCCAACTAAAGCTATCAATCAGCTCTGCACACTCCATATAGATACATCGCTTCCAGTTAATCATGCGGTTATGTTTGGTGTATCCATTTTCCCAACCGATACCATTGGTCTCGTCGTTGAGTTTTTGCTGTAGTGAAAACATCTCTTCTAAATAATTTTTACTGTTCATCTGCGTCCTTCACTCTTTTAAAAGGATTTCATTATACTTTTTTGTTCCATAAAAGTCAAAAATGACTCATTTGCCACCCTATAACCCAGCTCAAAACACGACATCATTTCACTAAAGGTAAACATCCCAAAATCATTCAACAAAGGTGAGCTGATGCAAAGATCACTTTGTTCGATTTGTCGTTGTGAAGAAGCCAAAATAGAAAGAAATATGGCACGTTGAAGTGCAAAAGTTTTAGAGGAATTTTTTACATGTAAGGGAAAAAGATTGACACTCACGATGGGATGTGAAAACTCCAAAAGAGGTTTTACAGGAAGATTATCCATAAAGCCTCCATCGACTAGAAGATACTCCTCATACGTCATCGGACGAAAGATAGGAATGAGCGCGGAGCTTGCAATAGCCAGTTTGATGGTTTCTCCGCGATCAAAGCGTATCACATTTCCAGAGTGCAAATCAACACACGTTACAAAAGTCGGGATTTTCATCTGCTCCAACCTCGAAATAGGAGCAATCTCTTTCAAGATAGACGCTTTTTCATCAATACGCAAAAGCCCTTTACGAAGATAATTAAACACAAACACTTTTTTAAATGCATCACTCTTAAAAAGCCGTATCATATCAAACGCACTCACCCCAGAGCCAACCCCCACCGCAATCACCGCTCCAATGCTTGTTCCAGAAACTGCTGCTATTTCAATGCCCAGTCGCTCACATGCCGCAATCACGCCTAGATGAAATGCTCCTCGTGCAGCACCTCCACCAAGGGCTAAAGAGATTTGCATCAATGCCCTAACCAACGGATGATTTTAAATTCACCCTCGTACGTCTCCACAATCGCCGTACACGACTCGACCCAATCACCGCAATTTAAATAGACAATACCATCAATCTCTTTGTGTTCTGCTTTGTGTATATGCCCACAAATCACCCCGCTGTAATGATGACGTTTGGCATGTTCACTCAAGATAGACTCAAAATCGGTGATAAAGGAAACCGAACTTTTCACATGGTCTTTGACATATTTTGAAAGTGACCAATGGCTTTGATAGCGGAGTTTCTTACGACACCACGCTAAAGCTTGATTTACATGTAAAAGTGCGTCATAGCCCACATCGCCCAAGATAGCAAGCCATCGTTTTGTCATCGTCACAGAGTCAAAAAAGTCCCCGTGCGTGATGTAAAAGCCTTCCTTCTTAAGGCTCACATACTCGCACGCATCCATCACTTTGACACGATCTCCTAAACCAAGGGGTAAAAAAGAACGTAAAAAGTCATCGTGATTGCCCGTGATATAATAGACATTGGTGCCTTTTCTGGCTTTTCTCAGTATTTTTTGGATGACATCGGAGTGCGATTGTGCCCATTTGATTTTGCGCTTAATCGCCCAACCATCGATGATATCCCCCACAAGATAGAGATTTTCACAACGGGTAAATTTGAAAAACTCTAATAACTCCTCCGCTTGTGAAAACCGTGT
>JAGOZL010000098.1 GCA_018058685.1 Sulfurospirillum sp. | reverse complement strand
GTATGGCGGTCTCTTTACCCATTTACCATGCAACAGGAAATCGTAAAAGTGCTTTTTGGTATGCGTTCATCTCAGGTTTGGCTGAGCCTATTGGTGCGGTGGTTGGATTTTTTATTCTTTTACCTTTAATGGGAGAGTTGACGCTTGGTATCACCTTCGGTTTTGTTGCGGGCATTATGATTTATATCTCCTTTGATGAACTTTTACCCTCATCTCGTATTTACGGTAATGCGCATACAACCATTTTGGGTATCGCTTTAGGCATGATGGTGATGGCGGTAAGCCTTGTTGCATTTAAGTTTATCTGATCTTCCAAAACTACACATATTTTTTACATGTAAACCTCTTTGACGATTAATCTTTTATATTTAAAACCTTTTGGATAATTTTTTGTTATACTACATTATATAAAATTATCACGAGGATGTTATGAATGTTTGGGAAGAACAGGGCTTTAGAAGAAGCAAATGAAAATTTGCATCAAGAGAATATTGCGTTAAAAGACGAGATTGCACAACTCAAACACGAAATTGAAAGACTCAGTGAAAAAGAAGCTGATGTTCAAAGAACCTTTAATGAGAATCGTTTAAAAACAGAACTTACCAATTCAATGTTGAGTGGTTGTAAAAAGGGAATTTCAGAGATTCAAAAAGATATCGAGTATAACTTGGAAGCTTCTAAGGAAATTGCACAGATTAGTGAAACAACTGTCTCCTCGATTGATACACTCAATACGGTTTCCAATGAACTGGTAGATTCTCTCTCACGCATTACTGAATCTTCTAGTGAATCACGCCAATTAGCTGAAAATTTACACCACAGTGTGGATGAAATTTCCAGTGTGATTAGTTTGATTAAAGATATTTCTGACCAAACGAATCTTTTAGCACTGAATGCCGCCATTGAAGCCGCACGTGCGGGTGAACATGGTCGAGGTTTTGCCGTTGTGGCCGATGAAGTACGTAAGCTTGCCGAGCGCACTCAAAAAGCAACCTCAGAAGTGGAGATGAACATCAACGTGTTAAAACAAAATGCTAACTCTATGTTTAAACAAAGTGAAGAGATAGAAAGTGTTTCAATGCAGTCCAATCAACATATTGATAGCTTTAAACTCCAATTTAAAGCCCTTCAAGAAGCGACACTCACCATCAAAACAGATTCTTCAAGTATCACCTATGCGATTTTTGTTGCTTTGGCAAAATTAGACCATATGTTCTTTAAAACAAGCGGATATGGCTCCATTTTTGATAAAGAGCATAAGGAACTTAGTGATCACTACAGTTGTCGTTTGGGTAAATGGGTTGCAGGCATTGGTAAAGAAAATTTCCAAAATACCAATGGTTTTAGAGGCCTTGAAGAGCCGCACAAAATGGTACATGAATCAGTCAATAAAGCGATACAGTGTGTCAAAGAAGGAACCTGTACTAACGACGTTAATGTCGTCTTAAATTACTTTAAAACAGCCGAAGATGCTTCTGTAAAACTGTTTGAACTGCTCAATCAAATGCTCAGTGAGAAAAAAAATCATCAATGAAATTTGAATTTTTAGGAACCTCCGATACCGGAGGTATCCCTCTTTGCGGCTGTTACTGTGAAGTGTGCGAACAAGCTCGCATAAACGGAATACAAAACCGCTCCACATCAGCCTATCTTACACTTTTTGATGGCAGTGTGATTTTGTTTGATGCAGGGTATGACTTTTTAAGCGAGAAATTCAACACCACACCCATTCGTGCCATCTTTTTAACCCATTTTCATGCAGACCATTGTTTAGGGCTGATTCGTCTGCGCAAGTCTCCGACACCCATCATCTGCTATATTCCTGAGGATACGCAAGGGTTTGGGGATTTGTTTGTGCATAAAGACAGCATTGAGTATAAAGTGCTCAAGCCTTTTGAAAAAGTGTGCATTGAAGGTGTCGAAATTGTAGCCGTGCCACTGGAGCATTCAAAGCCGACAAACGGATATGTGCTCTTTACATGTAAAAGTACTGTGGCGTATTTGACCGATTGTGCTTCGATACCCAAGGACTCACTTGTTTTTTTACGAAGCAAAAGCATCGAGCATCTTTTTCTTGATGCGTGTTATACCCCTGAATATGCGTCTAAAAAACATCTGAATTGGGAGAGTGCGGAAGCGTATATCGAGCACGTAAAGGCAAAAAATGGGTATTTGATTCATGCGAGCTGTAAAACCTTACTTCCTTTACATGTAAAGAAAATAAGGCTTAAATATCCTTACATTACGCAAGGATTTAGTGTCGAGATTTAGTAGTCATCCTCTTCATCATCTTCTAAGGCTTCTTCACCGTCTTCGTCTTCAAAGTAGATGTTGTCTTCGTTGCCATCGTAGTTGTAGTCACTTCGGTAAATTGGGTCATCTTCATCTTCGTCCAAATCATCTTCGTCTTCCAAGCTCTCATCGTACTCGTCATCACTCATCAAAATATCTTCAACCGTATCGATAAAATCATCGATATCACCGTTGTAAAGCTTTTCATAACGTAATGCATCAAGGATAAACTCACTTGAACATCCACTTTCTATCAATTTTTCTTTTAAGTCACTCATCACACACCTCTTGGCTTTTTTGTCATTTTACACTAATTTTGGATGTTTTTCAATTTGGCTTCATACATTTCAAAGAGCGTATCGTGTTCGTTATGGAGTGTTTCAAAACGCTCATACAGTCCTTCTAGCTCTTTTTCTTCAGAGATAAGCTCTTTAGAGATGCGCGCAAGCTCACCCACATTGCGCTCATTGGAATGCACAATGAGCGCTTCATTTTTAGCTTTTATTTGCTCTTCTAAGCGCATAATGTTCGCTTCGCAGGCATCGATGTTTTTTTTCAAAGGGGAAAGTTTTGCACTTCGTTCTTGAATCAGTGCCGTGCGCTCTTTTTTTGAAGCGTTATAATCGGTCACAACCACTTTTTTAGGAGTGTTTTCTAACTCTTCTTCCCAACCTATTTTTTCTAAAAACTCATCATACGTACCTTGAAAAAACTCAGCTCTGTCTTTATGAAAGATAATCAGTGTTGTCGCAAGAGAGCGCAGTAACATTTCCGAGTGCGTGACTAAGATGACAGAGCCTTCAAAACGCTTTATGGCGTCACACAAGGCTTCGATGGAGTACATATCAAGGTGGTTAGTTGGCTCATCTAAAAGCAAAAGATTGGCAGGGGTGGCGATGATTTTGCCAAGCATCACACGACTTCGTTCACCTCCAGAGAGCACTGATATCTCTTTTTTTGCACTCTCACCGCTAAACATCATCGCTCCACAAATGCCTCGCACACGGGTAATGCCTAAAAGTGGGTCTACGTCGTAAATTTCATCCATGATGCTTTGTTTGAGATTGAGGCGGTTAATATTGGTTTGTCCAAAATGCGCAAGTGTCGTCTCAGGATGCATTGAAAGTGTGCCTTGTTGTTGCGTAAGCTCTCCTGCGATGGTGTTTAAAAGCGTGGATTTACCTTTACCATTTTTTCCAATGATAGCTAAACATTGACCTTTATGAAGGGTGAAGCTTAGGTTTTGGAAAAGAGGTTTGGATGGCTCATAGCCAAATGCCAATTCTTTAGCTTCAAGCATGATTTTAGCAGGTGTTTTCTTCATATTGAAATCAAATTCTAGGGTGGATTCGGCTTCTAACTCCTCCATCTCTCCCATCTTCTCTAACTGCTTGGCTTTACTTTGCGCCATAACCGCCTTTGAGGCACGTGCTTTTTGACGGGTGATAAAGTCCTCAAGTTCCGCACGCTTTTTATCTAAATTGGCTTTGGTTTTAAGGTAGCGTTCATCATCTTCGGCAAGCTTGGCGTAAAATTTGTGCGAATTTCCCTGAACCATCATCAAACTTTTACGATTGAGTCCCATCGTATGCGTGGTAACAGCGTCCATAAAATCACGGTCATGCGTGATAAGAATGACTTCACCTTCAAAGCTTTTCAAAAAAGAGGCAAGCCAGCGCATGGAGACGATGTCAAGGTAGTTGGTTGGCTCATCCAAAAGCAGCATACTAGGATTGGTTGCAAGGAGTTTGACCAAGTTAATGCGGATTTGATACCCTCCTGAAAAACTGAGAGGATCTTTGTCTAAATCTTCATGGCTAAAGCCTAAGCCAAAAAGCATCTTTTCGACTTTGTAGGTATCGTATGCTTCATCACCACTGAGTGCTGATGCACACTCCAAACGAACACTTGGATGAGTAAAATGAATATGTTGCTTGAGTGCACCCAAATAGTAATTTTTAGGAATCAAAATATCACCCGAATCGTGCTCTTCTTCGCCTAAGAGAAGTTTAAAAAGGGTTGATTTGCCTGAACCATTGCGTCCGACAAAGCCTACTTTATAGCCTTTGTTCAGTGAAAAAGAGATATTTTCAAATAAAACATGTCCGCCGTACGCTTTGGAAAGATTGGTAATTTGTATCATGTAAGCCTCGTATCAAAAAGGTAAATTATAGTCAAATTAGGCTAAAAACTCACTCATATAGGTACGATACAAAAAAGGAACGAGGCTTTTTTGGAGTTTTTCATTGCGTCTGTTTTCAATGGCAACGTGTGTAAAAAATGTTTTCCAGAGTTCTCTCACATGTGTTTCATTTTGAGAGAGGTGTGGGGTCTCAAATGAAGCAACTTCTTTGATGTGCATCGATGTTTCATCTTTGATAAACGCTAAAGAGCGTTTGATATCGTGAATGATAAACGCATGGTTTCCAAGTCGTTTACAAAAATGTTCGCCTAAAAAAGGCAAAATATTGAACTTTGCCTCTATTTTGGCATAGAGTGTGCCATCTTCGAGCTCTTCAAAGCGTGTAAATCCGTACATTTTATGTGTCAGTCGCAAGAGTTCATTCTGCATGCTTTGGAGTTTAAAAACGGCTGGAATGGTAATATTTTCAAGCGCTTTTTGCTCCTTAAATCCTAAAACGATAAAGGATAAAAGTTCCATTTCAAAAGAGGCGCTATCGCATAAAAAGGTATGAAAAATGCGCTGATAGTTCTCTTTTGAAAATTTTTTTTTAAGAGCAAAAAGCACTTTGTGTGCTTTTGTTTCATCGGTAAAAATAAGATGCAAAGGCTCAAACAAAAGCTCTTTTGGTTCACTCTTCATAATCGAAGAGGGGTTTAATGCCTCATAATAAACGTCATAAACTAAGGTTAAAAAGCCTTCAAAACTCCCATCGTAAAAGACTTTCATCACAATTCTCCTGTATATATGGACAGGTCTAATAAAGAAGGCTGAATGATGTTATGCCCATGATTAATCAGAGCGATTTTTAATCTATCTTCATACAAAGGCACCTCTTTTTGGTAACTTTTTCCTGCAACGATAAAGTAGCGTGCCCGTTTGAGAGGAATTTTAAGTTGCTTTAAATCTTCAAACGTGAGGCTTTTAAAGCGTCTAGCTTGAAGGATTTTTTGTGCCCCACGAACGCCAATACCTGGAATACGAATGAGCGTATGAAGGGGTGCTTTGTTGATATCAATAGGAAAATGCTCCAAATGGCGCAGCGCCCAGTGGGTTTTTGGGTCAAATTGGATGTCTAAATTTGCATTAACGTCCACAATCTCATCGTAGGAAAAACCATAAAAGCGCAACAACCAATCCGCTTGATACAGCCGATGCTCTCTTTGCAGTGG
>JAGOZL010000028.1 GCA_018058685.1 Sulfurospirillum sp. | reverse complement strand
ACTTGGTAAAGCGAGAGGCTTCTTGCATCAGAAGTACACGCATATCGTCATCGACTAAAGCGTGATGTGGCACAAGAACGGCTTTTTGCTCAAGTTCTGCAATGGTGATGGCTTTGGGAAGAAGGGTATTCGCGTCTAAAAAAGTATCGTAAAACGAGCGTACGGCTCTACTGGTCGCAAAAACTTCTAACATCATTCCTCACCTTTGTTTAATGTTCTTATTATAACAAAGCAAAGATTTAAGATGGATTTTTATGTCAAAATGAAAGGGGAAAAGTTTAGGCACCTTCTGGGCAAGTGCCTAAGAGTTTATTGAACAGCGTATGCTTCGTTTTTATGGTAGCCTTTAAAGTCACCTTGTTCTATCTTGCTCAAAATCTGCCAACGACCAGGCTTATTAATCTCAAAAGGTCCAAAGGTATAATTTCCATTTTCAATACGTGTAGGGGTTAGCTTTTTGTTTTCTTTATTGCTATCAGGTCGCGAAAGCATGATGAACATATTCGCATCATTAACAGCACTGCCTTCTTTATCACTCAAATGAAGTGTGATACTATTTTGTCCTATTTGGAACTTTTCTGTTGAATACGTTAAGTTAAACTTCGCATTAAACTTCTCTTGAAGCTCCATAATTTGATTGATATTTTCATCAACCTTTTGATACTTTTCCATATAAAATGTATCCATCTCAACAGGATTATCCAAAGCAATTTTAATGGTCCATCCACATGCAACAATACACCCTAAAATCATCGCCACAATCGCATGTGGCCAATAGTTTCGCTCAATCTTTACATTATCCACGGTTACGTATCCTTCTGATAATCACAAGTAAAATTAGGCTTCCGACAAAACCATACACCAGCAGTCTTACCACGCTAATGGTTGTTTTGTTAGCATTCCCAATCGAACTTTCCAACGTTATTTTTCGATAACCAGCAATTTGGTCAACCAAATCACCGTATCCATTTAAAAGTGCTGGACTTACCCCTACTTCTTTCTTTTTGTTGGTTAAAAGAGGGATAATTGTTCCTTTCCAAGGCATGGGAGAGAGCATAGCATCTTTGTCAAACTCTTTTTCAAGCCCAGACGAATGGTAAATGTCGACCTTTTTCTCTTCTAAAAAAAGTGTCAGTATGGCATAAGGAGGGGTGAGTGTTTGTGCAAATCGTTTTTCATAGGATAAAATTTCTTCGCCTTCACCACTTTTTTTAGCAACTAAAAAGACTTTTACACCACTTTTCTGATAAAGCTCTTCACCCATTTCTTGAATTTTAACAGCAGCACGTTCATCTAAGATATCATCATAGATAACATACTCTTTTGCTAATGAAAAAAGAGGGGTTATTAAGAGGAGGCAAAAGAGAAAAATCCCTTTTGCCTTTACATGTAACATGCTCGTCATTATCCAATGAAAAGATGATTTGATGTCAACACAGCCCATGCAGCAACTGCAGCAATGACCACTAAACCCAACGTAATGATTTTATCCATATTGTCAGCCATCATATCCCCTTACTTTCCAATAACTTTTTGATTAGCATTTGCCGCATCTCTCATTTGAAGAGCTTGCGGATCTGTAATCGTATAAGGCTTATCAGCAACAGCTTGTTGTGCCTTAAGACCAAAGAACGTTAGCGTTCCAAGGATAGAAAGCAATAATACTGTTGCTATAAGCATACCAGTAATTCCATGAAGCCCAAATATATTTCTATTGGTATTTTCCATTGAGTCGTCCTTATTTCGCTAAAGAGCTGACATAAGCGCCAACAGCGGTTTTTTGTACATTGGTTAAGCGTCCATCGTTAAATTTAGGCATATTACCAATCGCACCTTTTTTACCCATGTTGAGTACATTCACTACAAATTGCGCATCGCCGTATGTTGTAAGATCAGGAGCACTTCCCGCCATGCCTTTGCCATCTTCGCCATGACATGCAGAACATGTTGCCCATAAAGCACGACCTGTTTCAACCAATGCAGGGTTCTTACTCTTTTTAACAACAGAAATCTCTTGCATCATAAATGCTGCGACAGCTTTTGCGCTCTCAGCATCCAAAAGACCCGCTGGCATTTCGCCAAGTGGATAGTCTGAACCTTTGGCTCCGTGAAGGATAGAAGCAACAACGGCTTCTTCATTACCCCATTTTTTAAGGTTAGCCGCTTTGTTATTCATACCATCCCCCGTTACACCATGACATGGAGCACACTGAACCAAATAAACACCCTCACCCATACTCATAAGAGTTGATTTATCTGGATTGGCAAACTTGCTCTCAAATTTTTTGTTGTAACTTTTGACTTCTTCGTTGTATTCGCCCAATTGACTGTAAGATGCTAAAGGGTAACCCGCTAAGAAATACCACAATCCCCAAGCAATCGTTCCTACAAATGAGAGTGCCCAACCAATAGGTAGAGGGTTTTTATACTCACCTATACCATCCCAATTTTCTTTCGCCAATTCTCCGCTACTTTTGTCGGTTTTCATCTGCTTTAAATATTTACCAACAACAAAAACACTGAGAATTATAATCGCTGCTGCACCAAGCAATGCTAATGCGTTTACATTGTCATTCAGCCAATTCATTTATTGCTCCTCTTTATTCTTTTGCGTTATTAGACGGCGTTCGGGATTCAATCGGAGCATCGTCAATATTGTCATGTAATGCAAGATTGGCGTACTGCTCATAATTTCGAGTGCCCTTCTTTTCAGCTCTGTAAAGATGATAGAGATAGCTGTACATAACAACTGCTAAAAAGATTGTCGCAAAAATATAACCATAAGCTTGTAGCTCTCTGATTGTTTCCATATCCACCGTCGACACCTTACTTTAAGCTATTGAGATAGGCAATAATTGCAACAATCTCTTTAATCTCACCGCGTTTAAATGCTTCCTTAACCTCTTGACTTTTCATGTCTGCAACAATTAAAGCAGCTTCGGCCATAACTTGCTTCTTCGCTTCATCGTACGTACCAAGTTTAGGCATGTCAGGCTGGTCATAAGGAACATTAAATACGTTTTTAACAGTGTAAGCTTCCGCGTAAGCTGTTTCAATATCCGCATTATTTTTAAACATGTGTTTATACGCTGGCATGATAGAGCCAGGAACAACACTGATAGGATCTAACATGTGGTATTCATGCCAATCGGTTGTTCGGTAATTTCCAACCCTCATCAAATCAGGTCCTGTTCTTTTTGAACCCCAGAGGAATGGTCTATCATATGCATATTCACCGCTTAAAGAATACATACCATAACGGTCTGTTTCCGATTTAAAAGGACGAATCAACTGTGAATGACATGCATTACAGCTATCTTTAATATAAACATGGCGACCCGCTAATTCAAGGACACTGTAAGGTTTTGTTCCCTTAACAGGACGTGCACTTTCCATAAAGTCTGGTAATATAGTGACAATTCCTGCATACGCAATCACTAAAAATACGCCTACTGCAAAAAAGAATGGGTTTCTTTCTAACCAATGAAACATAATCCTTCCCTCCCTTTAAGCTGCCATAGGTGAAGCATTTTGAGGCTCGCTCGCAATTGCTTTACTTACAGTCATAGTTTTGTACATATTATAAGCGAACATGAAGAAACCGATAAGGTACAATAAACCTCCCGTTGCACGTAGTGCATAGTAAGGAATAAGTACGGTTACGGTGTCAATAAATGAGTACGCTAAGTTACCAAATTGATCCGTTGCTCTCCACATCATACCTTGCGTAATACCAGCAATCCACATACTTGAAAAGTACATAACAATACCTGTTGTTTGGAGCCAGAATTGTGATTCCATCAATTTTTTACTGTAAAGTTCACGCTTATACATACGTGGCGCCATATGGAACAATGCTGCCATTGTCATAAAACCTACCCAACCAAGTGTCGCATCATGAACGTGACCAGGAATCCAATCTGTAAAGTGCGCTAGAGCATTAACAGATTTAATAGACTGAATTGGACCCTCAAGCGTTGCAAACATATAAAATGTTGATGCTAAAATCATAAATTTGACCAATGGATTTTCTTTCAACTGTCCCCATTGTCCTTTCATCGTAAGAAGCATATTAATCGCGCTACCCCATGATGGAAGAATTAAGATAATAGAGAAAATAGAACCCATCGTTTGTACCCAATCAGGCACTGTAGAATAGATAAGGTGGTGTCCACCTGCCCAAAGGTAAACAAACATCAAACCCCAAAAAGAGAGAAGTGATAATTTATAAGAAAATACTGGCTGGCCTGATTCTTTTGGTAAGAAGTAATAAATCATCGCGATAATTGGCACGGTGAAAACAAAGCCTACCGCATTATGACCATACCACCACTGAACCATCGCATCATTACTACCTGCATACATAGAAACAGAGTGATACCATTTACCTACACCTGAAACAAAATAGGTTGGAACAGCCATGTTATTGAAAAGATACAACATTGCAACACCTAAGAATGTTGCGATAAAGTACCACATAGAAATATAAAGTGTTTTTTCACGTCTGATACCAATCAAACCGAAAAGACTAACACCCCATAAAACCCATACTACAACAACCGCTATATCAAGAGGCCACTCAAGTTCTGCGTACTCTTTAGACGTTGAAATTCCTAAAAAGAGATTTACAACCGCAATCACCATCACAATCATGTAAAGCCAAAAATGAAGCTTACCAATGATCATTAAAAAAGGTGATTCTGCCATAGAAACCTTCAGTACTCTCTGCCCGATATAGTACCATGAAGCGAAGATTCCGCTCAATAAGAATCCGAAAATTACTCCTGAAGTGTGTAAAGGACGTAAACGACTGTACGTACCGTATTCACCTGCTAAGTAATTCAACTCAGGGAAAGCCATCTGATAGGCGATAACCACGCCTATTAACATACCAATGATTCCAAATAGAATCGTTGCGTGTGTAAAACATTTGGCGACTGAATAGTCATAGCTTAATGCATTGTTTGCCTGCATCAATTCCTCCTGCTTGTGTTTTTATGTCACAAAAATATCACATAATGTGAGAATTATAGTTCAGTTTATCTACAATAAAGCTTAATAAGATTAAATTTGTGTTAAATAAAAAAATTTAAGAAAAAGTTAAAATGAGACCAAGAGAGGAGTTTCCTACTCTTGGGTGTTGATTTTGTAGCCAAGTCCAGGGATATTTTTAATAAAATCTTTATCAGTTTTTTCTCTTACACGCTTAATAAATGTTCTAATTGCTGAATCTGTTACTTTTTTGTTTGTCCAAACCGATTTTTTGATCTCTTCATGTAAAACAAACAATCCTAAATTTTTAACTAACACTGAAATAAAGAGTAACTCTTTTTTTGTTAAAAAAATCGTCTGTCCCTCTTTAACTAAAACGCGTCTATTTTTATCGAACTGATAGCCAAAGCCAAGCTCAACCAAATCATTATGTGAAAGCATCTCTTTGGCAAGATACTTGAGTGTCCCAAGGAGCTCATCTGGGTCTATAGGTTTAATAAGGTATTTATCAACACCCACATCAATCGCACCCAACAATCTCTCTTTCTCACTAAAAGCACTCAAAATTACTACAGGAGTTTGTTTTGAAATGTTTTTAATCTCTTTTGTCATAGCAAGCCCATCAAGAACTGGCATCATAATATCGGTGACAACAATATCTGGTTTATGTTTTTTAAATTTCTTTAAACCATCATCTCCATCGCGTGCAGTAATAAACTTTGCAAATTCATCACCTATTGCACTTTCTAAAGCATCTCTTAAATCATCTTCATCTTCTACAAATAAAACGGTTAGTTTTGATAAATCACTCATTATCTTTCTCCTCTTGCGCAACAGGTATTGTTAAACGAAAGCAGACACCAAATTTTGTATTGATAGCGGTAATAGAGCCCATCATGCTATTCTTGATAATCATCTCACTCATATACAACCCTAAACCCGTTCCAACACTGGCATGTTTTGTTGTAAAATAAGGTTCAAAAATTTTATCGATGATTGCTTCATCAATACCGCCTGCATTATCGCTTACATTAATTATAGCATCTCTTGGTGTGATTGTGTCAATTTCAATATAAATTAATCTATCTTTTATCTTTTTATTACAAAAAGCATCAATCGAATTATTGATTAAATTAATCAATACTTGTGAAAACTCATTAAAATATCCTTTAATGGTCGCATCGTGCTTTACATCGACAACTACATTTATCTCATTACGCTCTAACGTACCTTGCATAATATCCGTTGCTTCTTGGACAACCACTGAGAGTTTGAAATGTTCACTTTGCCTATCAGGGCTAAAAAAACTACGGAAATCTTCTATGGTATCAGACATTTTAGAAACAATTCGTTTGGCATGAATATAACTGTTTTCAAACTGTTCATCACGTTCAGTACCTTCACGTCGATAAAGTTTATTCATCTTATACAGAGTTATGTTCAGTTCTGATAAAGGCTGCCTCCATTGATGAGCAATATTGGCTATCATCTCCCCCATAGAGGCAAGACGCGATTGTTGAAATAAAAATCTATCTTTATCACGGTTTTTTTCAACTTCTTCTTTGACGCGCTCTTCCAATGTTTGGTTAAGTTCAATCAAGGCTTTCGTCTGTTCTTCAACCCGCTGTTCAAGTGTTGCATTGAGCTGTTCAAGTTCTGCATCTTTTGCCATCAATGCTTCGCTCAAATGGACACTCTGTGTTACATCATAGCGAATCGCAATAAATTCTTCTATGTCACCATTTTCATCTAATATTGGGAAAACGGTTGTATTGACATAAAAAGTGCTGCCATCTTTTGCACGATTTTTAACGGTAGATTTGTAAGTCTGTTTTTGTAAAATTGTCTGCCATAATTGTTTAAACGTAGACGCAGGAACATCAGGATGTCTTACAATATTATGATTTTGACCAACAAGTTCTTCTTTTGTATAACCCGATATTTTACAAAATTCATCATTCACGAACGTAATAATGCCAAAAATATCTGTTTTAGAAATGATATTACTGCTTTCTACAGCAGACTGATACTGCTCTAGTTTCATGCAATAACCGCACTATAGCCAAGATATGCCATATACAATCCATACCCTATAATAATAAGTGAAGCAATTTTAATCATGACTTCGCGTAATCCACTACCATGTAAAAATCCCACCATAAAGCCAAGTCCCAAAAGAGCTGGCAATGTAGAAAGTCCAAAAATCAGCATAATCATCCCACCCCATAAAAAAGAGCCCGATGTTGCGGCAGATACTAAGAAAAAATAGACCAATCCACATGGTAAAAAGCCATTCAACATTCCTAGTCCATAAAAACTCCAATAAGATTTAGAATGGATGAGCCTTGAAAAAAGATGTTTGATTGAAGGGTTAAACGCAATGGAAGATTCTAAAGAGGTTAAAAATTTTATCTTTCCCATCAAAGAAAATCCCATCAGTACCATGATAATACCAGTAATGAAGTAAAAATATCCCGAACTTTGAGAAGAAAAAGTAAAAATACTTCCAAAAAAACCAAACAACATACCTAGCACAGTATACGAGCTTACTCGACCAACATTGTAAATAAGATGTATGAGAAATTGATGCGAAGAAGATGTCGAGGGTGTTATCTTAGCACTACTATACGCCATAACAAATCCTCCACACATACCAACACAGTGCCCCAAACTCCCTAAAAAAGCCACACTGATGATAGCTGTTATGTCAATAGCGTTGATGGCACTGCTCCGTTAGTTAAAGTCTGTTTGCAAACTCTTGGAAAATATACTTACTTTCATGCGGTCCAGGACTCGCTTCGGGGTGATGTTGCACAGAGAAAATAGGTGCATCATTGTATTCTAAGCCTTCGATAGTATTATCAAAAAGATTGATATGTGTCACCTTTGCAATAGAACATACAGACTCAGGAACATTATAATTATGATTCTGCGCAGTGATTTCTACCACATGATTACCCATATTTTTAACAGGATGGTTGCCACCATGTTGTCCAAATTTGAGCTTATACGTTGGATGACCGTGTGCGATGGAAAGAAGCTGATGCCCTAGACAGATACCAAACATTGGGACTTTTGCGTTAATAAGTTTCGTGATTTGCGCTGCTTCTTTTTTTAAAATCAGTGGGTCTCCTGGACCATTGGATAAAAAGAGTCCTTGGATTTCACCTTTTGTGTAACGAGCGATAATTTCATCCGCATCAAAATTATGGGGGATGACTTCTACTTCAAGCCCTGTAGCGCAGAGTTCATTGAGGATATTACGTTTTATTCCAAAATCAACTGCAACAATTTTTTTACCTAAAGAATGAGATGCTTTATCGTACGATTGTGTGTCTGCATTCCAGACACTATTTACATGTAAATACGACTTCGTCGTTCCTACTTTTTCAATATAATTTACATCTTCAATGCGTGGGCTTTTTGCAAGCATAGATTTAAGCGTTGCTTGATCACTAATTTCAGTTGATGCAATCATCATCTTCGGTCCAGTGTCTCGAATCATTTTAGTCAAATAGCGTGTATCGATATCGCAGATACCCATACTTTCGTGTTTTTTCAATAACGATGGCAAACAATCGGTTGAACGAAAATTAGACGGTGTGAGATTAAGGCTACGTACAAACATGCCACTTGCATGAACTGTTTTACTTTCCATATCATCATCATTGGTTCCAACAATACCAATTTCAGGCATGGTAAAGACAACAAATTGCCCTGCATAACTTGGATCACTCATGATTTCTTGATAGCCACTCATGGAGGTATTAAAAACGATTTCACCTGTTTTTGTTCCCTCATATCCAAAACTTTTTGCCTCTAAAAAAACACCATTTTCGAGGTAAATCCATACGGGTTTTAACATCATGATAACATTCCTCTTGCTCGAAGCTCTTCTTCATAAAGCTTTTCAAAAATTAAGTCATACTCTTCTGAACCTGGAACCAATTTACGTTTATAGTGTGAGATTTTCTCTGCAACGCTGTCTTCAATGGCTTGAAAACTCTCAATGTAACTCTCAATTGAACTATAAACAACATTTTTAACACGATTTTCAGAAACCGCATATTCAATGAGATTGTTCTTCCAACTGGTCTCTAAAATATGGTGTGCCAATTCATTGTATCTGTCTTCATAGGAGAGAATTACGCCGTATTCTTTAGCGAGTTTTTTCTTTATCAACCAAAACATATTACGTCTATCAACCCTTTGAAATTCCATCTCGTCTTCATTTTGTTCCAAAATCTCGCCCACTCGTTCTTCAAGTGCTGTCTCTTTTTTGATATCAGCTGCAATCAAATCTTCCGCGACTTTGACAACAGGCTCAATGCTCTTAAGCATGGTTACAAATCCACAATTTAAAAGATCAATGGCTATTTTATTGGCGATGTATGGGGCATGTGGCAATCTGATTTTCATCCATAAACCTTGCTTTGAATTTTGACATATTGTAACCAAAGTAAGGTAAATATCTGTTTAGAGCACTTTACTGATTTCTAGGTGTCACTCTTTTGTTGCATTATTTTCACTAAACGGAGGACCAATTCTAAGACGTTGCGTCACTTCAGAAGCGATTTGGGGATTCATTTTTGCCATCACTTGAGAGATTTTTTTAGCAGGAAGCCCAAAAAGAATCGCTGCTGCTTCATGGGTTGGAAGCTTCTCAATAATAGCAGCTGCCGCACCATCTTTCATTTTTTCGTAACTCTCACCCACTTTTTCATTTTTCTTCGCTTCAATGAGTTCAAGCATTTTTTTATTTTCTTCAAGCATCAAAGCGATCTGTTTTTGCTTTGCGTCTACCTCTTGTTTGCTTTTTTCAATGCTACTTTCTTTCTCTTTTAGTGCTGCTTTTTGTTTATCAAAAAGAACATTCGTTGCTGCTTGTAAAGCTTCAAAAGACTGTCTGGCTTCATCGATTTTTTCAACCTCGCGTAAAAGCTCACTTTTTCGTTCTTCAAATATTTTGGTACAATCAATTGTCTCAGCATAGAGGAAAGATGCTAGCAATAAGAGTGCTATTTTTTTCATTGACTTACCTTTTTTTGCATTTGATTGGCAAAGAGTTGCGTTGAAATTTCATCCAGGGCTAACTGCTCTTCTTTTTTAAGCTTCGCAATGATGGCTTGAAGCTCTTGTTCTTCAAGATAATGAATTTTTTCATACTCAATATGCGCTTTTTGATACGCACTTTGGAGCATCATTGTATTTTTTTGAACCAACGTCAGCTCTTCTTCTACACGTTTTTTATCACGATTGAGTATTCTTTTTTGCTCAGCTATTAAAGAAAGTATCGACACCGTACCTTCCCTTGGAGTTAAAAGTCCCCCAATTTCCTCATACAGTGCCGTTATTTTATGCCGTAGCATTTTTTCTTTATTTTGACTCTTCATCAAATCTCTCTCAATGCTATCGCGCTTTTGTTTACGAATTTTAGCAATTTTAGAGAATTGACTTTTCATGCTTTCAACTTTTTACATGTAACCATTATAAGATGATGGTATCGTTCCTATCAGGGCTTGTTGAAATCAAACCAACTTTTGTCTGTGTAATCTCTTCAAGACGTGCGATATAAGCCTTAGCAGTAGGTGGTAAATCGTCAAATTTACGACATCCAACTACGCTATCCCAACCAGGTAATTCTTCATAAATAGGGGTTACATTATCCAAATCTTGTGGTAAAGTTTCAACTCTTTGCCCGTTGATTTCATACGCCACACACACTTTAATACTTTCAAACCCATCCAAAACATCGAGTTTCATAATAGCAAGTTCATCACAGCCATTGATACGACTCGCATAGCGACATGCCACCGCATCAAACCAGCCACAACGACGAGCGCGCCCCGTAGAGGTTCCTACTTCCTTACCTTTTTCACGAAGTGTTTTGCCATCTTCACCCATATCTTCTGTAGGAAAAGGTCCATTGCCCACACGCGTACAATACGCTTTGACAATGCCCGTGACTTTACCAATATCTTTAGGACTTAAACCAAGTCCCACACACGCTCCCGCACTAATCGTATTTGAGCTGGTCACAAACGGATAGGTTCCATGGTCAATGTCTAAAAGCGTTCCTTGCGCACCTTCAAGCAAAACACGCTTGTTTGCATCAAGTAAATCCCACACCATCTGTGTTGTATCGGCTAAAAAAGGCAATAACGCTTGTGCATAGGCATCAAGTTCAGCTTTAAGACTCACAAAATCAGGTGTTACGATACTAAGTGCACTAAAAAGCGCACGGTTTTCTTCATAAAACTCAATTAAATTTTGAGTCAGTTTTTGCGTATCACGCAGTTCTCCCAAGCGGTGTCCACTACGCTCAATTTTACTGCCATAACTTGGTCCTATTCCTCGTCCTGTCGTTCCAATCGCTTTTTCGCCACGCAATTTTTCTTTGGCTTGGTCAATGAGAATATGATGTTTTAAAATCATATGCGCCTTATCGCTCACAAAAAGTCTGCCTTGAAGATTTTCAAACTGCTTCATCTCCGTAATAAGCGCTTCAGGAGAGACAACCACACCGTTTCCAATGATATTAATCGCCTTAGGATTTAAAATGCCAGAGGGAATAAGATGCAACGCATAACGCACGCCATCAACCCAAATGGTATGCCCCGCATTATGTCCACCTTGGTAACGGCACACAGCATCATAATTTTGCGCCATCAAATCAACAATTTTACCTTTACCCTCATCGCCCCACTGAATTCCTACAATCATATCTGCTTTCATTTTTGTCCATCTCTTTTAATTAATATCTCAATAATATCATCACTGTAAAGTCCAAAACCACTGGAGGCAATACCTTCACAGTCATAACTTCCACCAACACCTAAGGTGAAGTTTTTCTCAATAAACCTAAAAAATAGCGCCTTATAATAACGCATTTTCACATAATACAAAGGAGAAAAAACCACGTTGCTATACGCAATGTTCTTCGCCAATGCTTTCATTTTGAGAAGTTCATTTTGAAGCTCACTGGGAACTTCATCGATAATCGCATCAATTTGCTCTTGCGTTTGCAAACACGTAAGCTTTGTAAGCCAAGGGATATCAAGCGCTAAAAGCTTTTGCAACTCCCCTTTTTCAAAGATAGCTAAGTCAATTTGCAACATGGTTGAGAGAATTTTTGGAATGTTAATATTACTTACATGTAAAAGCGGTTTGAGTTCAAATTTTTGAAACAATGCCACACTCATCCCAATACTTTGCGCCAAATCTTCTTGCCCAATCAGCTCAGCACCTATCTGATGCACTTCGTGGCTTGGATAGCGAAAAACAGGCTGAATATAAAACCATTTATCATGGCTCGTACTTCTGCCCACACGTTTGGTGATAAGACGTACCGCATCCATGGTACTATCCGCACGCAAAGAGACAATATGATTTTGCTCATCCGAAAATCGTAAAAGCTCTTTTTCATCAATGCTTTGGTGCTGATGGTAGGAAAAAAACGGTGTCACAATCTCTTCAAACCCTGCTTCATAAAAGAGTTCACTTGCCACGCGTTCTAAGCTACGCTTTAACTTCGCACTCTCTCCAAAATAGAGCTTACTCCCCGTAGGAATTTCGTGTTCATAAATCATTGGGTACCCTATTTGTAAAATGCTTGCGTAAAGACGCGATTAGCCGTACCATCGTATGCTCTTTTACCTAATTCTTCAAGCGCCAATTCAACGGCATTGAGTGTCCAAGCGCTCTCGTACACATTGACCAATCCCATGTGATTGATTCTAAAAAGTGTGTCTTTAATGTGGTCTTGTCCACCTGCCATATTAACACCGTACTTACTTTTTAAAATTTTACGAATTTTAGAAGCATCATCATGCAGTACCGCACTCATGGAAGGAGCGGGCACTTTAGGGTAAATGTGTAACCCAAGTGCTTTAAGCGCTTCATTGCACGCAAATGCTCTCTTTTGCGTATCGGCATACAGTTTATCTAAGCCACCCTCTTTTTCAATCATCTCCAGCATCGCATTCAAGCCTATAACCAACGTAGTCGCAGCCGTCCATGCAGTTGTATTTTTACGCTGGTTTTTCAGTTCAGTTTTAAGGTTGAAGTAGTATCCAACTCCTCCATTTTCAATGCACTCAAGCGCTTGTGCATTGAGTCCGACCAATGCAAGACCAGGAGGTAACATCAAC
The DNA here is from genome assembly GCA_018058685.1 of Sulfurospirillum sp. Classification (GTDB taxonomy): domain Bacteria; phylum Campylobacterota; class Campylobacteria; order Campylobacterales; family Sulfurospirillaceae; genus Sulfurospirillum. The sequence continues at coordinate 4,291 of JAGOZL010000028.1, read as the reverse complement.
GCTTTTTGGCTTCCTGAGATGAGCGCGTCAATATGCGTCGTATCGACTTTCTCAACTCCAACTGCGGTGATACCATCAGCAATAACCATAATATTTGGACGAATGGCTTTGACCGCTTTTGCTAGTGCTTCTACTGGGTGTCTAAGTCCGCCTGCACTTTCACACACTTGCACACACACCGCATCAATCGCTTCATCATTTTTTACACATTCCACGATGGCTTCAACACTTACTGGCGTGTCCCATTCGTTTTTAATTTCAACAAAGGGCTTATGGTATGCCGCACAAATCTTTCCAAAACGCTCACCAAACTTTCCAGAATTGACCACCAAGGCTTTGCTTTGACATAAATGCAAGACACACGCTTCCATTGCACCTGTTCCACTAGATGCTAACATCAAAACTTCTTCCATCCCAAATAATTTTTTCAAAAGGGTTCTAGCTTGCGCAAAAATAGCTTCAAACTCAGGGGTTCTATGGTGAATCGTAGGGGTGCTCATGGCAACGCGAATGGCCTCAGGAACGGGTGTTGGGCCAGGTGTTAGAAGTAACATAAAAAATCCTCATCGCTATAGTTTTAGAGGTGATTGTAACAAAAGATTGCTTGTTATTTCTTTAGCAATGCAGTACAATAGGCGTTATCAAATGGTTACATGTAAAAGGTAACATTAGTAAAAAAAGAAAGAGTTTGATATGTCATTCAAATTCAAGATTACTTTGGCGATTTGTGCGCTGATGTTTTTAAGTCTTAGTGTCTTTGGAATTTTTAGTTATATCGATACGAAAAAAAATAGTATTGTGCAAGTCGAATCCAGTCTAAAAATGGCATCACATGCTTTGACAGACTATATCGACCTATGGGTTGCGACAAAAAAAAGTGGGGTTGACAGTACCGCTCGCTCGTTTAAAGAAATTGATATCATGGCGATTAGCGATATTATCGATAAATTGCAAGAGAGCACTAAAATCTTAGGTGCAATGGATGCGTATGTGGGGCTTGAAGATGGGACGATGACTTTGGGAAGTAAGAGTAAATTGCCCGAAGGTTACGACCCACGTATTCGTCCTTGGTATACAAAAGCAAAAGAGACAAGAAAGCTTGGCATTACAGACGTTTACATGGACGCAACGACTAAAAAACCTATTGTTACTATCTTTGCACCTATTATGGAGACGGAGAAAAAACTCATCGGCGTTTTTGGGATTGATATTAGTTTAGATGATCTTACTAAAGCCATTGGAAATGTTAATTTCAATGGCGGCTATGGCGTTTTGCAAGATACCAAGGGTTTCATTATCGCACACCCTAATAAAGAGCTTCATGGTAAAGAGTTAGCCAAAATACTTCCTGAACTGACCAATCAATTTGGCGATAAAAAAGAGGGTTTAATCAATTATACGTTCCAAGGAAGTGATAAAATTTATACCTTTAAAATTTCTCAAGAGAGCGGTTGGAGACCAGGTATCGCTTTTGATAAAGCAGCGGCTTATACGTTCTTAGACACACAAATCAAAGGGCTTATCTTTTTAGCTCTTGTGATGCTTGTTGGCTCTATTGTATTGATCACACTTCTGATCAAGTTTTTACTCCGTCCTTTAGATAAACTCAATCATGTCGTCAAAGAACTTTCTTCTAGCGAAGGTGATTTGAGGCAGCGCCTTGAAGTGCACAGTAACGATGAGTTTGGCGAAGTCTCTTTAAATATCAACAAATTTATCGAAAAGCTCCATGCAATTGTGAAAAATTCTAAAAGCATTAGCGGTGAAAACGCTTCCATATCCGAAGAACTCTCCCGTACCGCTTCTGAGGTCGTTCGCAATGTTGATGCTGAATCTAAAATCGTGACTACCACGAAAGAAAGTGGTATACGATTAAGCCAAGAACTGTCCAACTCCGTGGATAAAGCGAAAGTCTCTCAAACCCTTTTGAAAAAAACACAAAGCGACATTAGCGATGTTAAACACAAAGTAGAAGAGTTAGAGCGCACCATGCAAGTGACTGCGAGTAAAGAACAACACTTAGCCGAAAAGCTTGCACATGTGAGTCAAAATGCCAATGAAGTCAAAGATGTGTTAGGCATCATCCGCGATATTGCGGACCAGACCAATCTTTTAGCCCTCAATGCTGCCATAGAAGCTGCGCGTGCAGGAGAACACGGACGAGGATTTGCCGTTGTGGCAGATGAAGTACGAAAACTTGCAGAACGTACTCAAAAAAGTTTGGTTGAAATTGACGCGACCATCAATGTTGTCGTTCAGTCCATCATGGACACGAACACCGACATGACACAAAATGCAGCTGATGTACACGCACTGGCTTCTGTTTCGATTGAGCTTCAAGAAGGGATGAATAACATTGATACTATTATTCAAAAGACGATTGAAGATACCTATCAAAGTGTCAACCACTTTGTCACAACCGCTGAGAAAGTGAACAACATGGTCACAGAAATCGAAAAAATCAATGCCATTTCACAAGAAAATGTCGGACGCATTGATAACGTTTCACAAGCAAGTGAGCATTTACATGTAATGACAGAAAACCTCAATAACGAACTGAGAAAATTCAAATCTTAACATTCTCATTCTTTCAAGAAGAGCTTTTTTATCAAAGCTCTTCTTCTCTCAAAAAATCTTTTTCAAGTCCTTTTTAAAGAGTAAAATTTTTATTAATGAAACACCTTTAAAGGATTTTGAATGCATTTCAAAATAAAAGTCACCCTCATTCTCTCCTTATTACTCTGTCTTAGCCTCTTTAGTTTTGGAATCTTTAGTTATAACGATACCAAAAAAAATAGTATCGTCCAAGTTGAATCCACACTTTTGATGGCTTCGAATTCACTCACCGACTACATCGATTTGTGGTTGGCTTCAAAGAAAAATGGCGTTGAAAGTGTCGCACGCTCCATTGCATCTAACCCTGATATGAGCGATACCGAGCTCAAAGAACGCCTCAAAGAACTCACCAAAACCGTTGGGGCACTGCAATCATTTGTCGGATACGAAGATGGTAAAATGGTCTACGATAGCGGGAAAAAACCCGCAGAAGGGTACGACCCTAGAGCACGAGGTTGGTACAAGCAAACCAAAAGTGTCGGCAAATCTGCCGTTACCGATGCGTACATGGGCTCTTCTGTCAAAGCGTATATGGTCAGTATTATGGCGCCTATTTATAAAGAAAGTGCTTTAGTAGGCGTTGTTGCGGTAGATATTGAACTCTCTTCCTTATTTAAAGTCATTGGAGATATTAACTTTAATGGCGGGTATGGCATGCTCTTAGACACCAAAGATGTGATTGTTGCGCATCCGGACAAAGAGCTTTTAGGTAAAGAATCTTCTATGAAAGAAGCTTTAAATAAGCAATTTAATGGAAAATCTGAGGGCTTACTGGACTACACCTACAACCATGCCGATAAAATCTTTGCTTTCAAAGTTTCACAAGAAAGTGGTTGGAAACCAGGTATCACATTTGATAAAGCCACCGCTTACGCCTTTTTAGATAAACAATCCAAAGAACTTTTACTCATGGGTTGTGTGATGCTCATTTTCTCCATTGGCATCATGATAGTTCTCATTAAAATCTTGCTTCGTCCTTTAGATACCTTAAGCAGTATCGTTGAAGAACTTTCAAGCTCTGAGGGAGATTTAAAACAAAGACTTCATATCTCCAGTAACGATGAGTTCTCTAATGTTTCTCGTAGTATCAATAAATTTATCGAAAAATTACATGAGATTGTGAAAAAATCTAAAAGTATTAGTACTGAAAATGCTTCTATCGCTGAGGAGCTTTCACGCACAGCCACAGAAGTGGTTCGTAATGTCAATACCGAATCAACTATCGTTCAACATGCTAAACAAGAGGGGGTTGCATTGGTTAAAAGTATTGAAAACTCTGTCTCTCACGCACAAGCATCCCAAAAAGCACTCAGTCATACACAAAAAGATATCTCAGAGGTCAAATCAAAAGTCGAACAACTCGAACGCACGATGCAAGCCACTGCGCTTAAAGAGCAAAATTTGGCAGAGCGCCTCAACACCGTAAGCCATAATGCCAATGAAGTGAAAAATGTTTTAGGTATCATCCGAGATATCGCCGACCAAACCAATCTTTTAGCGCTCAATGCCGCCATTGAAGCCGCGCGTGCGGGAGAGCATGGACGAGGGTTTGCTGTTGTTGCCGATGAAGTGAGAAAACTTGCCGAGCGAACACAAAAAAGTCTTATCGAAATCGATGCGACTATAAATATCGTCGTACAATCCATCATGGATGCGAACACTGACATCACGACAA